>JBHHXN010000062.1:0-26441 GCA_046757025.1 bacterium | reverse complement strand
GACACTATTTAGTTACTAACTGTGGTCGATTTTTTCAAATCGCAATTGCTCATTCTCTGCATCTATGCGAATGAAATCCCCTTTTGCGATCTCGCCGGCTAAAATTTTCGTGGCGAACTCGTTGATGATCTGGCGCTGCATGATTCGTTTCAGCGGGCGCGCACCAAACACCGGATCGTAACCTTGTGCTGAAAGATAATTGCGTGCGTTTTCCGTGAGATCTGCGCGCAGACCCTGTTTCTCCAGGGCGGATTGCACCATACGCTGGAACTGAATATCCACGATTTCATGAATATGCTCGCGGGTTAAAGGATGAAATACGATGATTTCATCGATGCGGTTGAGAAACTCCGGCCGCATCTGCTTCTGCATGATCTTGAGCACCTGTTCTCTCGTTTCATCGTAAACTTGCTCGGCATTACTCTCGTTGAGATTTCGAAAGCGCTCCATGATCAGCTCTGCTCCCAGATTGGAAGTCATGATGATGATGGTGTTGGTAAAATTGACCTGATGCCCCTGACTGTCGGTTAATCGTCCCTCGTCCAAAACCTGCAGCAGAATGTTGAAGACTTCCGAATGCGCTTTTTCGATTTCGTCCAGCAAGACGACAGTGTACGGTCTGCGGCGAATGGCCTCGGTGAGTTGGCCGCCTTCTTCATAGCCGACATAGCCGGGAGGCGCTCCGATGAGTCGGGAGACGTTAAACTGCTCGGTATATTCAGACATATCGATGCGCACCATGGCGTTTTCATCGTCAAACATAAATTCGGCCAGGGCGCGCGCCAGCTCGGTTTTACCCACGCCGGTCGGCCCCAGAAAAATGAACGAGCCGATGGGACGGTTTTCCTCGCTAAGCCCCGAACGTGCCCGCTGCACTGCGAACGACACAGCTTCGATGGCCTCGTCCTGACCCACTACACGCTCTCGCAATCTATCCGCCATTTTCAGGATTTTTTCGCGCTCACTTTCCAGCATACGCGCAACCGGAATCCCGGTCCAGCGCGAAACGATGTCCGCAATATCCTCTTCGATCACTTCTTCTTTGAGCATGGAACCGGTTTTGTGAATTTCGGAGAGCTGGTCATTCAGGCTTTTAAGCTGTTTATCCAGCTCCACCAGGGTGCCGTAGCGCAGCTCGGCTACTTTGTTGAGCTCGCCTTCGCGCTCGGCTTTGTCCGCGTTTTTCCTGGCCTCCTCAATCTGCTCTTTTACCAGACGGATTTGTTTGATGGTTTCTTTTTCGATTTGCCAGCGCGCTTTCATTTGAGCGCTGACTTCTTTCAAATCGCTTAGCTCTTTTTTGAGTTTTTCCAGACGCGCTTTGGAAGCCGAATCCTTTTCCTTTTTTAGCGCCATCTGCTCGATTTCAAGCTGTTTGATGCGGCGTTCCATTTCATCGATTTCTGCCGGCATGGAGTCGATTTCTGTGCGCAAGCGGGCGGCGGCTTCGTCGATCAGGTCGATGGCTTTGTCCGGCAGAAACCGCTCCGAAATGTAGCGATGGGAAAGCGTGGCCGCGGAGACGATGGCGGAATCGGCAATGCGCACACCGTGGTGTACTTCGTAGCGCTCCTTTAGTCCGCGCAGAATCGAGATGGTGTCCTCCACTGTGGGTTCGCCCACCTGTACCGGCTGAAATCGCCGCTCCAGCGCTTTGTCTTTTTCAATGTATTTTCGATATTCGTCCAGCGTGGTGGCGCCGATCATGCGCAGCTCGCCCCGGGCCAGCATGGGTTTGAGCATATTGGCGGCGTCCACCGCGCCTTCGGCGGCGCCGGCGCCCACCATGGTGTGCAGCTCGTCGATGAACAGAATAACCTGCCCTTCTGCCTGCTGGATTTCTTTAAGCACCGCCTTCAACCGTTCTTCGAATTCACCGCGAAATTTGGCGCCGGCGATGAGCGTGGCCATTTCCAACTGAACGACCCGTTTATTTTTCAGCGATTCCGGCACATCGCCGTGAGCGACACGCTGCGCGATACCTTCCACGATGGCGGTTTTGCCCACGCCGGGCTCTCCCACCAGCACAGGATTGTTTTTGGTTCGGCGTGATAGCACTTGCACTGCCCGGCGGATTTCTTCATCCCGGCCGATCACCGGGTCCAGTTTGCCGCGCTTGGCGAGATCGGTCAAATCCTGTCCGTAGCGCTGCAAAGCCTGATATTTTTCCTCCGGATTTTGGTCCACCACGCGCTGACTGCCGCGAATGTCCTTCAACACCTTAAAAATGTTGTCTTTGGTGACGCCCTGGCGTTTCAATATTTCAGCGGAGACGCCGCCCTTTTCTTCTGCAATGGCGATCAGAAGATGCTCGGTGCTGATGTATTCGTCTTTGAGCTGGCGCATGATTTTCAGCGCCTCGTTGAGTACCTTGTTTACTCGGTTTGACACATAGATATTTCCCAGCGCCCCGGCTCCGGAGACTCGCGGTATTTTTGCCAGCGCGTCCTCCAGATCGCTGAGTACCTGACCAGGATTCGCCCCGCACTTCTTTAAAATTGAAATGGGAATGCCGTCCGACTCCTCCAACAGCGCTTTCATTAAATGCTCTACTTCGATCTGTTGCTGCCCTCGGTCCGAAGCAACCTGCTGCGCTCGGCTGAGGGCTTCCTGTGCTTTCAGGGTTAATTTATCAAAAGTCATGTTTAATCCACTCCTTTCACGATGTTTTTTGCTGCACCGGAATATCGGCCGATGGCCACTTTCGCGTGTTTGAGAATTTGCCCGCGTTGCTTGTATCCGTTTTCGATCACTTTTACCACCTTGCCATCCAGATCCGGATCCGTCACCGGTTGAAACAGAACGGCGTCATGCAGTTCGTAATCGAATTCTTTGTGCAAGGGATGCAAAATTTCGATATCCTGATCGCGTATCCAGTTCAGCCAGCGTTGGTTAACGGCTGAGATGCCTTGTTTAAGATCGTTGGTTTGCTCACGGTGCTGGTTCAACCGGGCAAAATCATCGTAAATTACCAGCAGATCCTTCAATATTTTTTGCCGTATTTTATTTTCCAAATGCGTCCACTCGGATTCAACGCGCTTTTTGTAATTGGCAAAATCCGCTGCCAAACGCTGATATTTGACCGCCCACTCGTTCTGGGACTCCCTAGAGGCTTTATCCAATTTCAAAGTGGAAGCCGTCGCATCCTCTGAATTCACATCCGTCTCATGCTGCTTGTTAGCGGCTTCGTTATTTTTAATTATATCTGCCACAAAATCTTTCCTTTTTATTCAATTAAAGTTGACAATGCGGGTAATCGGCGATCAAAATACATGCCAAATTACTTTTCACTCATTTAATTCTTTTATTTTAAATGTTTTAAATATGATCAACCCAGATAATTTTGTTTTGACATAAATGCATCTGTGGAACAATTCAGTCAAATCATCGAGCCGTGCTGACAGGAGCAAAGGTGCCATTCTGTCAAAATTTACATTACCTAAACAAACCGTGTTCGTTCTTGATTCTCACCTTTTTTTTCGTTATTTTGCATCGCTAAGATACCAATAAAATAAATAAATACTGCATTCATGATTTTTAATAATTGAAATAGAAACGCAAGGAGTCGTAATGGAAAAGGCAAAGGGCGTTGTCTGGAATCTGCAAGAGTTATATAAAAGCGACACAGACCCGCAAATCGAACAGGATATCGAAGCCGCGTTAAAATCAGCGGGAAATTTCAAAACCACCTATTATGGTAAAATCGCCGCGGAAGATTGCACCGTGGAACGCCTGCTGGAGGCGCTCAATTCCTACGAACAACTCATCGAGCAAATGTACCGACCCTACGCCATGGCCAGTCTGCTGTTTGCCGGCGACGGCCGTTCGGATGGTTACAAAGCGCTTATCGCGCGTGTGCAAGATGCCATGACCCGTATCACCAACCAGACTCTCTTTTTCACACTCGAAATCCAGAAAATTTGCGAATCTAAAATTACCTCTTTTTTTACAGAAGAAAAATTAGGGCGCTATCGGCATTACATCGAATCACTGCGGTTGTTTACGCCTTATATGCTCAAAGAAAACGAAGAGCAGATCATCAACAACAAAAATCTCAGCGGCAAAACCGCGTTTGTGAATCTGTTCGATGAATTCACGGCTTCTTTTGAATGGCAGTTTGAAATAGACGGAGAAGTCAAAACGCTCACTGAAAGCGAAATCCGGCAACTGCTGCGCAATCCGGAGGCGGATATTCGGAAGCGAGCCAAAATAGCCCACGACGAAAAGTACGGTGAAAATGCCCTGATCTTCACAAATATTTTTAACAGTTTGATCAAAGATCAGGCCACCGAAATGGAAATGCGGGGTTACAGCAGTCCCATTCAACCCACACATTTGAACAACAAAGTTCCACCTGAAGTAGTGGAAACCATGCTTCAGGTCACCACGGAATATTACCCGCTGGCACAGGAGTACTACCGATTAAAAGCCCAACTCCTGGGCGTGCCCAAACTTCTGGGCAGCGATCTCTATGCACCGCTTTCCAAATCAGACCGGGTGATTCCATTTGAGCAAGGCAAACGTCTCGTACTTGAAAGCGTTCAAGGGTTTTCCGAAGAATTCCGGCGGATTCTCGAGCAAGCTTTTCGTGACCGGTGGATAGATGCCGAAATTCGGCCGGGAAAACGGGGGGGCGCGTTTTGCATGAGTGTGGCGCCTTGCCTGCACCCGTATGTTTTGATGAACTACGTGGACAATTTGAACAGCGTTTACACCATGGCGCACGAATTAGGACACGCCCTGCACGGAGTTTTGGCCGGCCAAAAACAGAGCCTGCTTACGTACCATCCGCCGCTGGTGCTGGCAGAAACCGCTTCGGTGTTTGCTGAAATGCTGCTGACACGCAAACTGCTGGCGGAGGAAAACGACCGCCAGACGCGCCTTGAAATTCTTTCCTCCAAACTGGAGGACTTTTTTGGCACCGTCTCCCGCCAAACCATGTACATCAAGTTCGAGCTGGCAGCGCACCTCGAGGGGGCCAAACGGCGTTTGAGCGCCGACGACCTCTGCCAAATCTGGTTGAAATATCGCGATGAAATGTACGGCGATGTCATAGAGTTTCTACCAGAAGAAAAGTGGTACTGGTCGGTAATTCCGCATTTTATTCACACGCGCTTTTACTGTTACGCTTACACTTTTGGTGCGCTGTTCGTGCTGGCACTGTACAACCGCTACGAACAGGAGGGCACGTCGTTTGTGCCGCGCTATCGCGATCTGCTGAGTGCGGGGGATTCCGAATGGCCTGAGAAACTCATCCAAGCGGTGGGCATGGATTTTTCGAATGCCGAATTCTGGCAGGGTGGGTTCAAAGTCATCGAAAAAATGCTTCACGATCTGCAGAAACTTGTCGAATCATAAAGGACACTGGCAGGTAGGCCAATCAGGAAATTCAAATATCTCGACCACTTGGTGCCTCAAAGAAAACACCCTAAATGTTATTATGAACTATTCTCATCAAAGGGGAGAGTGATGAATCCCGTGCCAGCACAATTTCATTTAATCAAAGGAAGTGGTTATAGATTATTCGTCACTTCGCTCCTCAGAATGACAAAAATTGTGAGTTTTCAAAAAAAGACTACCTAGTGATTGACCGAAAAGTCCATATTTCTTCACCCTGAGCGAAATCGAAGGGTGATAAGCTGTTGTTTTTACGTCATGCTTCGACTCCGCTCAGCATGAAGACGCTCGTTTTTGGTCAATCACTACCTAAATCACGTTGGCGAAAAATTCAGAAAAAAAGGAGAAGCCCGCATGAACTATCTCGTCACCGGTGGCGCCGGTTTTATCGGTTCGCATATTGCAGAACATTTGGTGCGAGCCGGGAATCAGGTTACCATTATAGATGATTTATCCAGCGGAAAACTGGAAAACATCCGTCCTTTCCGAGATCAAATTCAATTCGTACAAGGAGATATCCGCGACCATGAGCTCATGAAACGCCTCATCCAAAACATCGACGTGGTGTTTCATCAGGCGGCGGTGGCTTCGGTGACCAAATCCGTAGAAGATCCCGTCACCACCGATTCCATCAACATCGGCGGGACGGTTTCGGTATTGAGCGCGGCCAAAGAAAACAAAGTCAAAAAGGTGGTCTTTGCTTCCTCGGCTGCCATTTACGGCGACGATCCGCGTCTGCCCAAAACCGAAGACATGTCCCCCGCCCCCCTTTCGCCTTACGCCTTTCACAAATTAGCCGGCGAATATTATTGCCGGCTTTTTCATCAACTCTACGGTTTGTCGTGCGTGGCGCTGCGTTATTTCAACGTCTTTGGCCCGCGGCAAGATCCCAGTTCTCCCTATAGTGGGGTTATTTCCATTTTTATGGATCGATTCCAAAAAAACCAAGATTATACCATTTACGGCGACGGTAAACAAAGCCGGGATTTTATTTTCGTTGAAGACGTGGTGCAGGCGAATCTGGCCGCTGCTAACACTCAATTTGACCACGTTCCAGTCATCAACGTGGCGTGCAACCGGTCGCACAATTTGTTAGAGTTGGTGGAAATCTTAAAATCTATCTCGGATACTTCCAAAGACCCGCAGTTTGCACCGGCGCGGGCGGGCGACATCCAACATTCTTTGGCCGACAATTCCCAAATGAAGACCCTGCTAAAAGTCACCCCTCAGGTGGATTTCCAGGAAGGACTGAAACGATTGTGGGAATACCAGTAACGCCCGGGCCGAAGTAGACGGATGATTGAAAACGTTTATTGTTGCGTGAATTTTCAAATCGTCCTTCCACTCCATTTCGGCAAATAATCCGTTCAAAATTTCCACTTCAAAGCTTTTCAGCATATTTAAATATTTGTTAAAATATCTTACAAAATGTAAAAAAGTTTAGTATTTTGACGATACTAAGCTATAACAAAAAAAAGATTTATCAAACATTTGCATGAAGTATTTTAATCTCATCCTACTCATTTTGATACTCGTGGTTGGTGCGGTTAATGGCGCGCCGCGTTCAAGACACGTTCTCGCCCTCTACAACAGCGAGCAAGGGCAAACGCCTACCGCCAATCTGATTCATGAAAACTCGGAAGTGATTTTAAACCATCTGGGCTTAACAGTGGACTACTGGGACATAAAACACGTGCTGCCAGACGAGAGCACCATGCAAAAGTATTTTGGTGTGATCGCCTGGTTTCATGGTAATTTTACACGGGACGTCAATTTCTACATCCGCTGGATGATTGCGCAACTGGAAGCCGACAAAAAATTGCTCATCTTTGGCGACCTGCTGCCCGCCAATTATAGTGCGGTCGCCAGTGCCAGGCTGGACAAATTATTCAAGCTCCTGGGATTTAAAGTGCTGGGCGACTGGACTAACGACATCACCTTGATCGAGCTGGTGTGGGAAGATGTGGAAATGATGGAATTTGAACGCAAACTCGTTTACGAGATGAGCTCGTACTTGCGGGTCGTTTCCACCCATTCCGCCAACCGCGTGTACCTGAGACTAAAAAGAAAAGACCTGGCAGACAGCGAAAGCGATATCGTACTCACCACACCCGCAGGCGGTTTTGCGCCTACGCCATACGTATATTACCAAAACCCAAAGAACTTCAAAAAAGCCTGGCGCATCGATCCTTTTCGTTTTTTTGATGAAGCATTGGGCATTCAGAATTATCCGCGGCCTGATGTGACCACCCTGAACGGCCAGCGCATCTGGTGCTCGCACATCGACGGCGACGCGTTGATCTCACAGTCCGAAATTAAGCCCAATACGGTTTGCGGCGAAATTATTCGCGATGAAATTTTGCAAAAATACCCATGGCCGGTATCGGTTTCCGTGGTGGTGGCAGAGGTGGAAAAGTCCCCAAAGTTCAAACAAATTGCGCGCGCTATTTATCGCCTGCCCTGGATAGAAGCTGCCAGCCATTCCTATTCCCATCCTTTCTACTGGGCGGATGATTACAAGGACGCAGAAAATTATGAATCTCGGCATCTGCCGGTGGCAGGATACCAATTCAACATCAAAACCGAGGTAGTGGGCTCTGTCAATTACATCAACAAAAATCTGCTGCCGGAGAATAAAAACGTGCGCAGTTTTTTCTGGACTGGCAACTGCGAGCCCACGGCAGAGGCGGTTAAATATTGCGATCTCATCAACGTCAGCAATTTCAACGGCGGCGACACGGTGTTTGACGACACCTATCGTTCCTACACCAACGTCACGCCTTTGAGTGCGCAGGTGGGCGAGCGCCGCCAAATCTACTCGCCCAACGCCAACGAAAACATCTACACCAACAACTGGCAGGGGCCGTTTTACGGTTTCAAATTGGTGCTGGATACATTTAAAAACACCGAATCACCCATTCGCATCAAACCCATCAACGTTTATTACCACTTTTACAGCGGTGAAAAATGGGCATCATTAAACGCCCTCAAAGAAGTGATGGAAAAAACCATGGCGCAGGAAGTAGCCCCGCTGTTTGTGAGCGAGTACATCGATGTGGTGGAAGGATTCTATTCCACCCGCATCGAGCAAATTGCCCCGGAGCAGTGGGAGGTGAAAGATTTCGGTGCCTGTACCACCATTCGTTTTGATAACACACAGAAATATCCGGATTTTAAAAAATCCTCTGGCGTGCTGGGATTTCTGCACTACCAGGGCTCTTTGTACGTCCATCTCAACCTTCAAAAATCAGCAAAAATCGTTTTGACCAGTCGCAAGCCGCGCGTGGTCTATCTGGAGCGCGCCTCCCATCGTGTCAAAAAATGGCGCGCCAGCAGTCAAAAAATCTCGTTTCAAACCCGAGGCTTTGGAAAAGGCCGGTTTGTGCTGGCCAATCTGACGAAGAATAAAAAATACAACCTGAACATCGAAGAATTCACCGAAGGCAATAAATCTCGTTCGAAACGGTTGACGGTGCATAGCGATTCGCAGGGCAAATTGGCCTTTCTGCATCCCATGACCGGCTCGGTGTCGGTTTACCTGAATCGGGTGCGTGAAAAAGTGTATTCAAAATCCAAAAAATAGTACGACTGAGGATTACTTAACCATGCCGTTTCGAACCGCCATAAAAAAATATTTACCCATTCTGTTGAGCGTTTTTATGTTTCATTTTTGCGTGAAACCCAAAACCATACGTCGGCCGCTGGCGATAAAAAAAATTAATAACTGGGTGTGTGTTTACAACGACAGAACCGCCCCGGCGGACTTAAAGAAATTTGATCTGGCGGTCCTCGATGCGGACGCGCATCCGGATTTGCAGGGACTTAAAAACAGCCAAACCGTGCTGGTGGGTTACGTTAGTCTCGGGGAAGTGGGAACGTACCGCTGGTACTGGCCGCAGATCGCGAACAAACCGTGGGTGGTGCAAAAAAATCCCAACTGGGACAGCTACTTCATCGATGTGCGCGCTCCCGAGTGGCAGCAATGGCTGATCAGCAAAATCATCCCCAATGTACTCGCCCAGGGATTTGACGGTATTTTTTTGGATACCATCGACAACGCCGAATATCTGGAAAAATATCACCCGGGCATAAAATATCCCGGCGCGCAGCAAAGCATGATCGCGCTCATTCGTGCCATCCGCAAGCGCTTCCCCGACATTTTCATCATCGCCAACCGTGGTTTCTCTCTGTTAGACGAAATGGGCAGGGATATCGACGGCATCGTGGCGGAGTCGCTGTTCACCACCATCCTTTTTCAGGCCGAACAGGGCATGAAATTACGCCCCCCCAGCGAATATCAGCCCGTCGTGGAACAACTGGTGGCCGCGCAGAAAAAATTCAACCTGCTTATTTTCACCCTGGATTATCTCGCGCCCGAAAATCAGCAGGCGATCCAATCTATTATTCAAAAAGCGCGGAACTTGAATTTTGTGCCATACATCAGCACCGCGAAATTGGATTCGGTATTTTATTTTACTTTATAAGTTGGAAGCGAATACGACGAATGTTTTTAGTTGAATTGAATTGACCTAATTCGAATTTACTTGAATTGATCAGAAAAAAAGATGAGAATTAAAATCTGGTGGCCATTGTTATTTGTGGCCGCAATCGTTTTGAGCTGCATTTTGATCTTTCCTTCGAAGCTCAAATTAGCCGATCTGCTGGGTCGAGTTGGTAAATACGAAGAGGCCATTCAAAATTATCAAAAAGCCCTGCAGGCACAGCCCGACCGGGAAGACATTCGCATGGAGTTAGGGCAAATTTATTTGCTCAACGACGAACCCGAATTGGCTCTGCAGCAGTTCGAGCTGGCCAGTGAAATACGACCACACGATCCGCTGCTACTGAACAAATTATTTCACCTCTACTCGGCCGTGGGTAAGAAAGAAAAAATTCTGGCCACGCTGAAAAAATTAGCGGTGGTTTCCCCTAAAGCGGAGTACCGGGTAAAACTGGCTGAAGCTTACGAATGGAATTCAGACACGTATCATGCCGTGCGCCTCTACGAAGAGTTGCTGGCAAAGGATCCCCGCAACACGGCTTATTTAGATAAAGTGATCCATTTAAACTTGAGTCTAAACAAATACCGCAAAACCATCGACTATTTGAAACGCCTGCTGACCATTCAGCCCGACAACCCGGAAGCCCAGACCTTGTTGGGCGATCTCTACCTGGTCGAAAACGAAAAAGAGCTGGCTGCTGCAGCCTTTGAACAGGTTCTTGCAAGCCATCCTGACGAGGAAAACGTGCGGGTGAAACTCGCCGAGCTCTACCTCTGGATGCAGCAAGTCGATGGCGCCATTTTGCACTACGAATACCTGCTCGCCGGACATCGCTTGAACGCCGGCTATTTTACCAAATTGATCGAACTGACAAAAGATTATGCACCCGAAAAAGCCCTCAACTACTTTCAACTACGTTTACGCTATTTGCCCGGCGACAACCAACTGCGTGAACAGTACGCGGACTATTTTTTACATCTTGGACGCACGGAAAAGGCGGTGGAGCAATTCAAGCTCCTCATGAAAAAAAACCCCGACCAGTCCGCCTACGCCATGAAATTGGCCGACCTGTACCACCTGCTGCGCCAGCCGCAGCGGGCGGCGAAAATTTACGAGAAGCTTTTCTTTGGCGGTTACGCGGAGCCGGAAATCACCCACGCGCTGATCGAATACTATACCAGCGAACAGAATTACGACAAACTGCTGGCGGTATTTGAGGAGCTCATCCGCACACAAACGGTGCAAACTGAAATATACGATCAGTACGCTGAAACCGCTCTGCTGACGCAAAATTACGACAAAGCTAAAAATTTGTACTGGCTGCTACTCATCGAACATCCGCAGAATTTGCAGTACCGAATGCAATTGGCTCGATTGCATCTGTTCAAACAGGAAACCAGTCAGGCTCTCGATATTATCAAGCAAGGCCTCTCGAATTACCCGCACCAGGACGAATCGTTTCTTTTGTTTGCCGGCCGTTTGTTCGCAGAGTATCGTTATTTTGAAGATAGCATTTACTGCTTCCAACGACTCGTGCAGCTCCATCCCCGCAACCTCGAATACCTGAAACTTTTGGCGGCGCAGTATCGTCAAAATCACAACTTTGCCCGAGCAGCAAAGATCTACGAAGCCCTTCTGAGACGCGCCCCGCAGGACGTGTATCTGCAGTTGGATGTGGCTGCGCTCTACTGGCTGCAGAACGACGTCGACAAAATGCGTCAAATCACCGAGAACCTCATTCGGACCCGAACTGGCGAAACCCAAATCCGCCGAAAAGTGGGACAATTTTACTTTGACAGAGCCTATTTCGACGAAGCCATCGAGCTTTTTGAAACCGAGTTGAAAAATTCACCAGCAGACAGCGCCACCCTGCGTATGCTGGGGCTGGCCTACGCCTGGAATAATCAACCCGCGGCAGCCCGAAAAGTTTTACATGAATACCAAAAGCTCTATCCAAACGACTATTACAGCCATTTTCAAATGGGAAGATTGCAGCATCTAGGGGGAAGGCCAAAGCAGGCTGTGGAAGAATTCCAGACCGCCTTGGCCCTGGTGGAACAGGCGCCGCAGAACCTTGAAACCGTCACCGTGCAGGCGCAAATCTACGCTTTTCTAAACGAGCGAGAACGGGCGCTTGAGCAATTTGAATCGCTAACAGCACGCCATCCCCGAAATTTGGCGATCAAAATCGACTACGCCGAGAGTCTGCTGCAGCTCAAAGAATACGAGCGCGCCCAAACGGTGCTGGACGACATTTTGGAACAAGAACCCGGCAACTACCGAGCCTGGCGCTTACAAAGCCGCAGCTATTTTGAGCAGGGCCAGTACCGCCCGGCCGCTGAAATCCTTGCCGAGCTGGAGCGCGCACATCCCGGCGATGTTGGCTTGAAAATTGATCGTGCCGATGCTGAGCTGGCTTCCGGCGACTGGTACGCAAGCAAGCAAACTCTGGAAAATATCCTGAAAAAATATCCCGCCACCATACCAGCCCACGAACGGCTGCTTGCCCTGCGCAGGGTGCACGACGAATCGTTCGCCACCGAGTATCAGAATGAGAAACAAGCGGATAATTTCGTCAAAAAAATTTACAACCTGCTTTATTCGAAAGCCGTGTCTTCGCTGATGCATCTCAAATTATTATTTGGCCGGGAAACCTATTCTGCCCGCGATGGCAGCTTTGCCGCGCAAGCAAATTCCAATTTCCGTGCTGAGTTAAACTCCGGATTCCGCTCCCGAATCCAAACCTCAGCAGCCGTGCAATTGCAAAAAACGCTTTCGAAATGGCATCTGTCCGGGGAAATGCAGGTGCGAAAATTTTTCAATTCATCCAATTCGGTTTCCGTTTCCACCCTGTTGAATGAAACCTGGAACGATCCGGTCATTGCTGCCTTTTACCAGGGCCGAATGTACAACCTGCAAGCCGAGGTCAATCTCACGCTGCTCAATCGTATCTTGCTCTGGAATCGGCTGGCCTATGAACGCTACCGTATTCAAAATCAGGATGATTTTGGGGGCGCCTTTCGCGCCTATTTGCAGGCAGGGTACCAATGGCAGCGGCGGCCGCAGCTGCTGACGTATTATCTCTTTTATCACAACAATTTTCACTACCAGAACCGGGCGATGAGCAATTTGATCGCCATCCCCGGGCAGCAATCCATTCACTATCTGGGCTCCGCATTGAATCACCAGCTTACAAAAAATTTATTCTATGAAATGAACGCCAGCCTGGGATTTGACACTTACCAAAACCATCTGCTCTTTTTTGGCCAGCTCGACATCGAATATCTACTGTTCAATCGACTGCGGCTGCGTTCTTTATTTTCTTATGGAAATCAGAACCGCTTAAACGGCAGCGAAGAAATCAAAACGGTATCTGTTTACTTAAATTACTACTATTAGTTATGATACGAAAATACGCATTTGTCATCGAAACCTATCTGGGATTTTTAATTCTGATATTATTAAATATTTTGTTATTCAAAAAAACGGCGGCTTTCATCGGAGTGCAGCCGCATCCTTACTGGATCGTGATTTTACTAATCGCCAGCCGCTACGGCACCCTGCAAGGATTGTTTGCCGGGGTGGTGGCAGCGGTTCTTTATTTGTTTTTGGGTTCCCATGCCGGCCTGCTGAAATTGAGCAGTTTCAACTTTCCGCACGGCGTTTACAAAATGCCGTTCTTTTTTATATTGACAGGCGGCGTTCTCGGTGAGATTCGCAGCTTTTACAAAACAAAGTTCATGGATCTCAAAAAACAGCACCATGAAAAATTCACGCAACTGCAGGACCTGGGGGTGCAGTATGCAGCGCTGTCGGAATCGAAGCAGGAATTGGACGGGCGCATCGCGTTTCAGTCCACATCCATGCTGCGCCTTTTTGAACGCTTGAACGATTTGGAAAAACTGGAACTGGAAAGCTTGTACAACAAAATTCCAGAGTTGATTGCGGAACAGTTGAATGTCCAGTGTTCGTCGATCTATCTCATCAAAGACAACCAGCTTCGCTGCCATCGCAGATATGGGCAAAAAGACAAGCACAAACTTCCGCACACGGTTGAGCTCACCGACGGCATGATGGGGGAAGCCATCAAAGCCAAAAAAGTCATCGCCATCAATCAGATGTACACCGAAGAAGAAATGAGCGAGTACAATGAGCTGGGCCTGATCATGTCGGCGCCCATCACCTTAAAAGACGAAACCATCGTCGGCGTCATCAACATCGAAAAAATGCCCTTTTTCGATTTCAACAGCAATTCAGTGAACGTGTTCGAAATGCTTTCGCTGTGGGTTTCCATGCTGGTGGACAAAGCTGTGCAATTTCAAAAGCTCAAAGATAAAAATATCGCAGATGAAATCACCGGCGCCTACAACTATTATTATTTCCAGAAATGCTTAAAATACGAAATCGCCCGTGCCAAACGATTCGACATGCCTTTGTCGCTGATGCTCATCGAGGTGGACAAATTTGAAGAGATGAACGACGAAGAACAAAAGAACGTGCTGGTGGTTTTAAACTGGATATTTTCCAACCTGCTGCGCGAAACCGATATCATCGCGAAATATACCAACGACAGCACATTTGCGGTGATTTTGCCGGGACAAAATAACGAGCAGGGGGACATCATCGTCAACCGGTTGATGAAAGAAATCAACAATTACCAGCTCAGGCCGTTTACGGATGAGGATATCATTTTATCCTTAAAAATCGGCTTGAGCACGCTGCAATTGAGCGAAGGCTCTTATGACAGTTTGATCAAAGCGGCAGAAGAGCGCGTCAAATACGGCGGCGTGCGCAAAGAAAGCGACATTTACGACGATCTGCAGTATCTGCTCAATTCGGAAAAATCGACGGACACAAAAAACGGGCCGCAAAGGTCTCTCAAAAAAATACGACCAAGTTCACAAATATAAAGCTTTATGAAAACCGGCCGGACGACATTCATAAAAATCACTCTTTTATTGGTTATGCTCCTGGAAGCCGTGGCAGTGTACTGGATCCTCGCCCTGTCTGGGTTCCTCAAATTGTCGGGTTTTGCACTGCATCTTTTACTGGTGGCGGTGTTTTCGTTTCTCATCAACCAGATAAAAAAAAATACCGTTCGCATCGACGACAATTTCGTTCTGGTGGCGGGAATGCTGGCGTTCATTTTGCCGGGCTACGGCATGCTGGGCATGTTTTTACTGTTATTTGTGATGCAAAATATAGATATCCAATCCCCCGATTACTTTGAGGTGGATGAAGAATTTCTGCCTTCAAGAAACGATTTCTTAATTAAAGACGCGGACAAAAAAATCATCAGCATCAAGCGCAACGAGCTGGATATCGAAGCGTTCAAAGATATTTTCATCAGTCACGACCGACAATTGCAAGAAAACGCCATCAACAAACTCTCCAAAATCGTCAACAAACAATCGGTGGCGATTTTGCAAAACGTGGTGAACACGTCCACCACCGACACCAAAGTCATGGCGGCCTCGGCCCTGATTGAAATGGAAGATAAGATCATCAAAAAAATAGAAAAACTGCAAAACGCGATGCAGATCAATTCAGAAGATGACGATTTACGATTACAGCTTGCCCGAACCTACGATCTTTATTGCTATTTGGATGTGCTGGATCAGGCGGTGAAAGCGCACTACCAGAATCTGTCATTGGAGCAGTACCGGCATTTTTTGGCCAACCATCCCACGCATGCGGCGGCCACGTTAGAATACGGTCGCATTTTGTTGAAGTCCGGCCAGCTTGAAGAGGCCATCGAAAACTTGACGCGAGCCGCGGAATTGGTACCGCAAAATCCTAATCCACACATCTGGCTGGCTGAGGCTTACTATGAATTGTCAAATTACGCCGCGGTTTCCGACGTTTGTGAAAGGCTTTTGCAATTGGACAAACTGCCTGAAAATCTCAAAGCCGTGGTCAATTGGTGGTGCACTCAGGACGTCGTTTACGAAAACGAAACTGTAAAGTATAGACATTGTAATTTACAAAATTAGATGACAAACCAAACCGATATTTGTTTGCTCCTGGAAGGCACCTACCCCTTTGTGGCTGGCGGTGTTTCGTCCTGGGTGCATTCGCTGGTGACGAGTTTGAATGAATATACTTTTTCTTTAGCGGTAATTTTGCCGGATCAAACCACCGCGCGAGAATACAAATATTCTATTCCTGAAAACATTAAAGAGATCCGCCCCATTTTTTTGCACGACTTGCAATTGCCGCACGAACATCAAAATCGGCTGCAGAAACAGGCCTGGCATGAAATCGATGAATTTCATTTCTGTCCCGTGAATTCGAACAAATACGAACTGTTCGAATCCATTTTTCACAATTTTTTCAATGCCAACACCCGAGGCCTGGCCCCGGAGCAAATGGCCGATCACAAACAGGCTTGGGAAATTCTATCCCGGCTGTATCGGGAAAAAGCACCGGACGCTTCATTCATCGACTACTTCTGGACCTATCGGTTTATTCACTATCCCATTTTTAAGATTCTGATTTCCGAGCTGCCGCCCGCGCGCGTCTATCACACCGTATCCACTGGCTACGCCGGTCTGCTGGGCGTGGCGGCTAAGTTGAAATACCAGCGCCCGCTGATTTTAACCGAGCACGGCATTTACACCCGCGAGCGTCGAATTGAAATCAGTCGCGCGGATTGGATTTATGAAAAAGACCGGCAACAGATGAAAGTGCGCAAATCCCAGAGCCGATTCAAAGATTTGTGGAACAGAATGTTTACTTCTCTGAGCCGACTGTGTTATGAGTACTCCGACGTCATTATCACGTTGTTTTCCGGCAATCAAAAATATCAAATGGAAGACGGCGCCGACCCCGGCAAATCCTTGATCATTGCCAATGGCATCGACATCGAACAGTTTAAGAATCTAAAAAGAGCGCCCAAAGCCGATTCCAAAGAATTTGTCATCGGTTTTATGGGACGGGTGGTCTCAATCAAAGATGTGAAAACCTTTATTCGAGCCTGCAAAGCAGTGGCAGACGTGGTGCCCAAACTCAAAGTTTACGTCATGGGGCCCACAGACGAAGAAGAATCGTACTACGAGGAATGCGTGCAGTTGACGGCGTTTTTGGGGTTAAAAAACATCCTGCAGTTCACCGGCAAAGTGGACGTGTGTGAGTACTACCCCAAAATCGATCTGCTGGTCCTAACCAGCATCAGCGAGGCGCAGCCGCTGGTCATTTTGGAAGCCAATTGTATGGGGATTCCCGTGGTGGCCACGGATGTAGGCGCCTGTCGGGAGCTGCTTTACGGAAGCACCGAAGAAGACCGGGCCCTGGGCAAAAGCGGTTTGATTGCCGGTATCACCAACGCCGATGAAATCGCCCGTGCCATCATCCGTATCTGGAAATCCAAAGACCTGAGAACCAAAATGGGCCAGGTGGGTAAACGCCGGGTGGCGCAGTTTTACAACAAATCCGATTTGGATAATCAATATCGCAAACTCTATCGTCAATTTATTGGGATAGATGAAGAGACCATCGCGCAGTCGGAAACGATTTCAAGCTACGAACTGACGCAAAGTGGATAATTGATATGGCAGGAATCGGCTTCAAGTTAAGAAAAATATTTGAGCACGACACGTATTTAGACAACTTCCGCGGCATCATTTTTTCCGCTTCCATTGCCGGCGGGCCCATCTTCTTTTCCATCCTGTGTTTAATTTTGCTGGGAATTTTTTCCTCGGTGTTTTTGTCGTCACAGGACATGCGTTTGTTCCTCATCACCATCGTGTATATTTTTGCGTTTTCATTGATTTCCACCGGTGTCACGCAACTGCTCATCACCCGCTACCTATCGGATTTGATTTACAAAAACGAGATGCAGCAGATTCTGCCCACCTTCAGCAGCGTGCTCACCGTCACCGTAATCAGTCAACTATTAATCGGGCTGCCGTTTATGTTCTTCTGGCAAATCGAATTTCTCTTCAAATTTACCGCTCTGATTCTGTTCATCACCATCGGCTGTATCTGGCAGTTGATGATTTTTTTGAGCGCGGTGAAAAATTACAAACTCATTTTGTATGCCTTTGTGGCCGGCCTGGGATTCAGTTTCTTTCTCGCCATGTTCCTGGGGGAAAAATACGGCGTAGTTGGCTTTTTAAACGGATATGCCAGCGGACATATTCTCCTGCTGTTTGTTTTGCTAGCAAGAGTTTTCATTGAATTCAAAAGCACCGAAAAACCCGATTTTACTTTTATTCGATTCATGAAAAAAATGCCGCAGCTTATTTTCATCGGCTTCTTCTACAATCTTGGCATCTGGGTGGACAAAATGATTTTCTGGTTCAGCGCAGAAGGGCAGCAAATACACTCCTTTCTGCACGCTTACGCGGATTATGACGGCGCTACCTTTCTGGCTTTTCTAACCGTCATTCCCTCCTACACCTACTTTTTAGTGAAAGTCGAAACCGAATTCTACGGTCATTTCCGCGCCTTTTTTTATTCTATCCTGGATAAAAATCCACTGGAGCAAATAACCCAACACAAACTCAACATCGCCAACTCGGTGAAAAGTAGTTTTATCGGTCTCATCAAAATTCAGGGCACGGTGACTTTGCTTTGTTTACTTTTTTCCAAAGAAATCGCCGCGCTGTTTCATCTGCCCGTACTGGGCACGCTGATTTTGGAAAAAGCCCTGATCGCCGCTTTTTTGCAGATGCTGGTTTTAACGGTAATCATCTTTCTAATGTATTTTGACATGCGCACCAAACTGATGATAATGACGGCCGTTTTTGTATTTTCAAATATCGCCCTCACCACCCTGACTGTTCAACTGGGTTACGTATTTTACGGCTACGGTTATCTCGCCGCCTGCCTGATTACGCTGATTATGGGCTACCTGCTTCTCAACAATTACTTGGATGATTTAGAATTTCATACCTTTGTGGACCAGCCGATCACCCATTAATTTCGGACTTCTGTTTTGATTCTGTTCATTCGCTGATTTTTGTGAATAAAATTCCTTGCTTTTTTATTACTAAAAAGTTATACTTGCAGTCAACAATCCGATACAGTTCTTCCTGAACCAAAAAGAGAAAATCCATGAATGAAAAAGAAGGTTTGAGCCAGAAAGCCTACGAACCGCTTTCCGAAGGTGAAAGCTACGATCCGTTTGTTCCAGCCAGTGTCAGTCCTCTGGAGTTTACTATCAAAGCGACGGTCGCGGGTATTTTCTTTGGCATTCTTTTCGGCGCTGCCAATGCCTACCTGGGCTTGCGCGCCGGCTTGACCATTTCAACCTCGATACCGGTAGCCGTGATGACCGTGGCCGCCTTCAAAGCGCTGCAAGCCCTGGGTCGAAAAGGCAGTCTTCTGGAAGCGAATATTTCACAGACCATCGGCTCGGCATCCAGCTCCGTGGCAAGCGGGGTCATCTTTACGCTGCCAGCGTTATTTCTCTGGGGGTTAGATCCCACCCTGGTGCAAATGACCCTGCTGGCCATGTTTGGCGGACTTCTCGGAGTCCTTTTTATGATCCCGTTACGGCAATTTTTAATTCAAAAAGAACATGGCCACTTGCCTTACCCCGAAGGCACCGCCTGTGCAGAAGTTTTGGTCGCCAGCGAAACCGGCGGTAGCCGGGCAAAAAATGTCTTTCTCGGACTCGGGGCCGGTGCTCTGTTTAAATTTATCACCGGCTGGATTCGCATCATCCCCGACGACATCCACTTAAAGGTGCCATTCCTGAAAAAAGGTCAGGTGGGCTTGGATATTTCTGCGGCACTTTTTGGGGTGGGTTATATTCTTGGTCCCCGCATCGCCACAATTATGGTCGGGGGCGGCTTGCTGTCGTGGCTGGTTATTATTCCGGCGATTGCCTACTGGGGAGAGGGTCGACTCACGCCATTCTACCCTGAAACTGAGCAACTGATCCCGGCCATGAGCCCGGGATTAATCTGGACGCGCTACATTCGCTATATTGGCGCCGGTGCGGTGGCCATGGGCGGTTTCATCACGCTCATAAAAAGCATTCCCACCATGATCGAAAGTTTTAAAGTGGGTGCGAAGCAATTAAAATCCCGCCTGGAAGACAAAGGCATGAAATTGCCCAGAACCTCTCAGGACTTGCCGCTGTCGGTAGTGGGAATAGGCGTTGCGATTATCGCATTAGCCATGGCTGGAATTCCGCATGTTTTTGGAAATTTTGACACGCTTGCAGTGCGAGTGAGCGCAGCTATTCTCATTGTTATTTTTGCATTTTTCTTTGTCACGGTATCTTCCCGAATAGTCGGATTAGTTGGGGTGACTTCCAATCCCACCAGCGGCATGACCATCGCCTCGCTTCTGGGTACTTCCTCGGTTTTTCTCATGATGGGTTGGACCGACGACGTGGGCAAAGTTGCAGCTTTAACCATCGGGTGTGTGGTAGCTATTGCGGCATCCATCGCCGGCGATACCTCACAAGATCTAAAAACTGGTTTCCTTTTAGGCGCCACCCCCCGCCGCCAGCAGATTGGCGAGCTGGCCGGCGTGCTGACCTCTGCCACTTTTGTGTGCATGGCGGTCATGTTATTGGACAAAGCCTATGGTTTTGGCACCGAAGAATTGCCGGCCCCCCAAGCAACCCTGATGAAAGTGGTAATTGAAGGCGTTCTGCAAAATGCTCTGCCCTGGATACTGGTGGGAATCGGGGTGGTGATTGCGCTGGCCTGTGAGCTTTTCCGCATTCCGAGTCTGCCATTTGCCGTGGGCGTTTACTTACCACTGAGTACTTTCACGCCGGTTTTTATTGGCGGCATGTTGAGAAAATATCTTGAAATCCGGGCTTCTACGGATACAGAAGCTGCATCTCGGCGAGAAAAGGGGGTATTATTCGGCTCGGGTCTGGTAGGCGGTGAAGGCATCATGGGAATCGGTATCGCGGCGGTGGCGTTCATTCAAGGCAGCGCTCCACAAGGGTTCGGGTTTGAATGGGCGGGCTGGGCGGCCCCCTGGCTTGGGCTGTTAGTTTTTGGACTTTTGGTTTTCGGGTTTAGTGTGAGCTGCCTGGGGAGGGGAAAATAGGATTTTAATTTGGATTTGATTTCAGAATTTTCTTTTCAATAATTTTCAAGATTTCCGAACAGGAGATAGATAAATTCGGCGACACTTGTTCACCAACATGGACATGATGTGGATAACTCTCTAATCGTTTATGATGAGGAGCATTATCCCATCGCATTATTAATTTTTTATCTTCACCCTGCCAATGATACGAGTATGATCTATCCATTGAATCAGAATATTCTCTAATGTAAAGCTCCGTATTATTTATTAAAATAGCGAGAATTTTTAAATAAAAACCATGTTCGATTAATTTAAAATCTTGAATTTTAAACTCCTTTACGATTTCGCTTTGTTCAAGACACCTTATAATTTCCAATTTCTAAATCCTTTTTCTCTTTCTGATATCTCACCATCAGTTTTTCATAAGCTTTCCACTCCATATAATCATCCCATTTATTAAAATCTTCTGTCTCGTCGCTTTTCACAGTTTCTTCGAATTCATCAAAAGATAAACCATATTTTTTTCTATAAATTCTTAATTTTTCAGCAGTCTTATGAATTTCATATATAAGATTAGCATAATACAAATCTTTTAAAATGCTTGAATCGATTACAACCAATTATTTCACCTCCTAATCAATAATAAATAAAACTCAATTACGAGTAATTAAATTTGAACAATCAATGATAAAAGTAAAATAATAAAATGTATAATTGCAACAAAAATAATTTTATTTATTTAAAAAACCTTCCCGTAGAAATACACTTCTCTTCTAAACAATGGTTTACTATTCAGCCTTAAATATGGATCAGGAAAGGGTTGTATCATGGCGGTGGCTTTCTGTCAGGGCCGAACTCCAGCAGGGTTCGGGTTTGAATGGGCGGGCTAGGCGGCCCCCTGGCTTGGGCTGTTAGTTTTTGGACTTTTGGTTTTCGGGTTTAGTGTGAGCTGCCTGGGAAAGAAGTAAATTGGCGTTGTTTCTTATGATTTTTTTGATAATTGGGTGTTCACGCCTCAAGCGTATGTGAAAAGTTTGACTAAGACGAAAAAATCAAGCACGCCACTGTTGTCATTCAGGAGGAATCTTTTTAATCAACGGCACTTTACGTCGAAACAAAAAAGATTCTTCCTGCTTGTCCCCCCAGGCGGGGAATGACACGATCGAATCTGACTTTTCACACAGACATAAAAGCTTGAAAACCGAAATTCCCGCCGAGGATAAATCGCTGAGTAAAATAATTAGTGTCTAAACAAAAAATCCATATTTATTCAGCCTGAGTCCTTCGACGAACTCAGGATAGACTGCGCCGAAGGGTGATACGTTCTTATTTTTACATCATGCTTTCCCGAATTTACTTCGGGACTCAGCAAGAAGACTTCCGTTTTCGGTCAGACACTGAATAAATAAATTTTTCTCAGCACTCTTTTGAGCACATTTATTTTCCCCCCCCCAATTTTAATCGCAAATCTTATTGTTCAACTTTTGAGTTACAAAACTTCTCAAACGCGGCGATCAAATTCGCAGCAACCTGCTCCGCACTCTGATTTTCGATTTGATGGCGTTCCAGCATGAACACCAGTTTCCCATCTCTGAACAAAGCCATGGAGGGAGAAGATGGTGGGTACCCGTGCATATACGAGCGGGCTTGCGCAGTGGCTTCGGTATCCTGACCGGCAAAAACCGTGAAGAGATTGTCAGGTGTAACAGAATTGGTTAAGGCCAGAGACACGCCCGGACGCGCCTGACCCGCAGCACATCCGCACACGGAATTCACCAGGACCAGGCTGGTACCGCTGGCATTCGGTAATGCCTCATCGACTTCCTGCGGCGAACGCAGCTCTTTAAATCCGATATTGACTAATTCATCACGCATGGGTTGAACCATGAAAGGATCGTACATCATAAAATAACTCCCTGATATTTATGTGAATCGTACATGAGTACTCATAAATAACTCATTTTGATTTATACCAAATTAACAATTACCATTTCAAATAGCAAGAAAAATGGAATAATAAACACAAACAGAACATTATAATTTCAATGAGAATCCGGGTAGCATTCACCAGCGATTATTATTCAAATTAGTTACCAAAACACTAAATAGTCTGAACGAAAACTCGCGATATGCGCAATTTAAGAATCTCTTCACGAAGGCGTCCCTTCGACAAAGCGCAGGACTAGCCCCGCCTGACTAAGAAGGGATTCACCCTCGGCCAGGAGGCCTTCGGGAAGTCCTGGTCGTTTTCGTTCAATCACTAAATAAAAATAAGGTTGAGAAATACGTTGATTATTAAATGATTTGAAATTATATTGAACGCAATTTGAGCTTTGAATCGAATAAATTTACTCAAATCGAGTTGCATAATCGTAGTCGATTTATCTTTTGGTCAATCTAAAAACCAATCAATTTAGCTTGCTTTAAAAAGGAATTATATTGCGCATAAAAAACATTGTTACTAAAAAAGATATCTCAACAAATCAGATATTGCTCAGCCGTCCCTTTTTAGTGTTCATGTTTTTATCTTTCCTGGCCTGTCCTTTAACCACGACGGCTCAACCGCCATCCCGCGCGCAGCATTGGAGACAAAAGCGACTGCAAAAAGCGCAAAATTTAAAACCGTACCGCGTTAAAAAAATGGAACGGGTGTTTCTAACTGTGGAATCGTCACAAATTCCTGCACGGATCGCCATGGGTTTCTGGGGCTTTCATCCTATGTTTAGCGGACTCAAAACCGGCGCCGGCACCGGCGGCGGTATCATTTACGATCCCACAAGAAATCTCAAACATTTTCGGTTGGCTCTCAAGGTCGGTTTCAGTGTACGCGGCTACCAGGCTTATCAAGCGGTCATGGGATTTCAGCAAAAAAAGTGGAGTGTTTACGGATTTGGGCAGTACCGCAATTCGCCGCAGGATAATTTTTTTGGCGTTGGCGCCAATTCACTCAAACAAAACAAAAGCAACTTTCGCTTGAAAGACGGCTTTGTGGGCGGCGTGCTCGGATTTAAACCGCACACTTATTTGAGCACCTTACTGCAATTTACCTATTTGAGCAACCGCATTGGCCCGGGCACGTCGTCCGAACATCCTTCCATCGAAAAAATTTTTAGCGACACAGACACCCCCGGCATAAACGACGATGTCGATTATTTGGTGGGAAAAGTCGGTATTACCTTCGATTCGCGCAATGTTTATTACGCAGAGGACGCCACGTTGAAATCCGCGCTGGCGGAAGACATCCTCAGACAGCGCGTCTTCAATCCGCACAAAGGAACGTACGTGAACATTCAGGCCAGCCGGTTTGAAGACCAGGTTGCCGGCCAGTTTGATTTCAACCGACTGGATCTGGAAGTGCAGCAATATTTGCCGTTTTATCGCGGGCATCAGGTGATTGCACTGCGTTTCTTTACGACGCTCATCGACCGCGATGAAAAATCGACGGCGCCATTCTACATGATTCAAACCATTGGCGGAGCCAACAGCTTGCGCGGTTACCAGGAATTTCGCTTCCGAGACCTGAACAACCTGCTGTTCAACATTGAGTACCGCTGGCTGGTTTGGACCGGCCTGGACATGGCTCTGTTTTTTGACGCCGGCAAAGTATTTCCGCGGGTCAGTGAATTTGATTTCGACGACTTGAAAAAAGGCTATGGCTTTGGTTTTCGCTTCAACACCATGCGTTCGGTGATTTTACGCCTGGATATCAGCCGCAGCACCGAAGGCACCGTGCTCTATTTCAAATTCAACAACGTATTTTAAATGCCATTAATGTGAGAAAAATAACAGTCAGTAATTTTATATTTTTCATCGTCACCCTGGTACCGGGCATTCTGCAACAAATCGCTGCTCAGGTTTTTCTGCCAGACGATCCGGTCTGGCAGGATCCCGACCAACTAAATATGCCGTCGCCCGCAGAAACCGTGCTCTCAGAATTTTATGATTTTTATGAAAACACGTTTCTGTTTCCCGGGAAAAAAGCCACGGGCCCGGCACTGAACACCAACACTCTGGGTGAAGTGCCCAACTCTTCCTGGTACACCAATCGACACTATCTGTATCCCATGTCATTGGCAGAAATCAAGCGCGGACCAGATAAAAGCACCGGCCCATCCATGACCGGCAAATGGCAAATCGTCGCGGGAAAAAGTCAGGGCATCACGCCGGGATTTACCATAAAAGATGCTCGCGGAGATCGCTATCTGATCAAATTTGACCCGCCCTCCAATCCTGAAATGACCACCGGCGCCGAAATTATTTCCACCAAGTTCTTTTATGCGCTCGGTTACCACGTTCCTGAAAATTACCTGGTGGAATTCTCGCCCGAACAGCTGGAGCTGAGTCCGGGCGCCACCATCACCACCACACTCGGTCAGAAAAAACCGCTCACACCGCAAATGGTCGCCGAAATGTTAGAATTAGCGCCCAAAAATCAGGCGGGAAATTACCGGGTGATCGCCAGCAAATTTCTGCCGGGCAAGCCGGTGGGGGCTTTTCGCTATCACGACACCCGGTCCGATGACGGTAACGACATTTTTCCACATGAATCCCGACGGGAATTGCGCGGCCTGCGAATCTTTTGCGCCTGGCTCAACCACGACGATTCCCGCAGCATCAACACATTGGATATGCTGGTAAACGAAAATGGCAAGCAATTTGTGCGGCATCATCTCATAGATTTTGGCTCTACCCTCGGAAGCGGCAGCGTGTTCGCGCAGGATCCGCGGGCCGGCAACGAATACATTTTAGAATTTATGCCCTCCCTGCGCAGTTTTCTCACTCTGGGTTTCTGGGTGCGCCCCTGGGCCAAAGTGCGCTATCCGGACTATCCCTCCATCGGGAAATTTGAGAGCGGTCATTTTGACCCGCGCAAATGGAAAACCGAATATCCCAATCCTGCCTTCATCAATTGCGACGACGAAGACGCTTTCTGGGCGGCAAAACAGGTGATGAATTTTACCGACGAAGAAATCCGAGCTGTTGTCTCCATGGGGCGATTTTCGAATCCGCAAGCAGAAAAATACCTGGCAAACACTTTGATCAAACGGCGTGACAAAATCGGCCTGGCCTATTTGCACGTCAGCGGCGGATTAGACAAATTCAGAATTTCAAACAAGGGTTATCTGGAGTTCGAAGATTTGCTCGTAAAATACCGTTTAGCTACCAACCACCAAACACGCATGGTCTCATGGCAGATCTTCGACAACCAGCATGACCAGCTGCTTGAGGTGTTGTCAGAGAATCAATTTGAACGGCTAAGTTTGAAAATTCCTCGCAGCAGCAGCGAATATTTAGCCGCAACTATTGCAACACCCAACGTAGGTAAAGTGACGGTTTTAATCAGAAATTCCAGGGACAGTTACAAAATCGTCGGGTTAAGAAGGCAATAAAAAATCCTTGCTCCATCAAGTATCCAACTGCGGGTTGGACCTCGTAACCTCGAGGTTGGTGTTAAGCACATTTTATATAAATAACTAACATTTCTCACTTTAAGTCATGCAACTATGTTCATATTAAATAATTAGATACGACAGGTTCACT
>JBHHXN010000061.1:0-27073 GCA_046757025.1 bacterium | reverse complement strand
CACTAATTAATTGTAGTGTTTATTTGACTTAGATAATACAGACGTCGATAATAGAAATGATGCTTTTCACAAAAAAAAATTGGATTTTATTTGCCTTTCTGGCGGTGGCGCTGGCTTGTCAATCAAAACAAGAATTGACCTCCAATCAGCAAGCCAAGGTTGAAATTCCGGATCAGGAGGGGTGGAATGCCGTTTTGACATCCACCAGCGAAGGTAAAATCACCTCCAAAATTAAATATACGCACATGCAAAGATTTTCAAACAAACGGGTGACGCAGTTTGATCAGGGAGTGGAAATAGAATTATATGACGAGAAAGGCATTTTGAGCTCCATCGTGTTTGCTGAAAAAGCGGAACTCATCGAGGTGAGTAAGCACATCAAACTCTCTGAAAATGTTCGAGTGCAGTCTCTGAATGGATTTTTGTTGACCACGTCCAGGCTGCAGTGGAACGAAATTACCAACATGATCATGTCAGATGAGTTTGTCACGGTGGTTACCGCAGAAAACGATACCATTAACGGGGTCGGTTTTGAGTCGGACAAAGCCTTGCACAACTGGGTTATTAAAAATCCCCATGGGGTAACCAAACAAAAGCTCAATCTGAATATTGACGACGATGCATCCACTAAATAAAAAAAATATGAAATTAAGCGTGGTTTCAGCTATCTCCTTTTTGGTTTGCGGATGTAGCCTTTTTGTTGCCAGAGGCCTTACCCAGGAGGACCGTTTGCTATTGAAGCACGCAGATGCCTTAAAAAGAGAAACCAAAAATGGCCGCGTCAAACAAATATTGCAGGGCAATGTGAAGCTGCAACAGGGCAAAACGGTGATTGAATGTGATCTGGCTACACAATTTATCAACGAGGATCCCATTGCCTTGATTGGGCACGTGAGCATCGTGGATGAAAACAAAGCTCTTTATGCAGACACGGTTTATTTTTATCAAGAGACTTCTGTTCAAATTGCGGTTGGCCATGTAGAAAGCATCACTGAATCGGACACCACATTTGCCGATCGCATCACTTACTATGAAAAAGAAAATAAAATCGTTTCCCAGGGGCATGTGCGTATTGTCAATGTGAAAGAAAGAACGATTTTAAGCGGTGGATTGACAGAATATTTACGAGGCCAAAAATACGGTAAAATTCTTCAGGAACCGGTTTGGACTAAAATGGACAGCCTGGGCAGGGTGACCATGACCATTGCCGGTGATTCCATGGAGGTGTTCGACGGTGGAAATCGCATGGTGGCTTTGGGCAAGGTGAAGATAAAACAGCAGGAAACTCGCGCTACCTGTGAGCGGGCTGAATATTTCAAACAAAAAGAAGAAACCATCTTAACTCACAACCCTATAGTGATTCGGGACAATCAACATATTTCCGGCGACACTCTGAAATTGTATTTGAAGAATTCGCAATTAATGCGGGCTGAGGTCATCGGCAACGCTCTGGCCACTTCGGACGCAGACACACTCTCGCCTGGGCGTTGGGTCAATCGATTAGCCGGCGATCGTATGGATTTTATCTTTTCAGAAAAAAAGCTGCAAACAGTGCTCATTGAAAACCAAGCGGTGAGCAAATATCACAATATTGAAAATCAGGAATACAAAGGAGTAAACGAAGTATCCGGCGATAAAATTGAAATCAATTTTTACAAAGGCGAAGTCAGTCGGATACGGGTGTCAAGTAATCCTGAGTTTGCGAACGGCAAATACTCCCCTCCAAAAAAGTGATGGCGAAAATTGGGATACGAATGGTTGTTACATTTAATCGGTTTGGTTGCACTAATTCAATGAAAAGCTGAATGACGGCGGATGCTGAAATCTGAAGGACTCGTGAAAATATACCGGCGACGTCGGGTGGTGGATGAGGTGAGCATTGAAGTGGAGCGGGGCGAGATCGTGGGGTTGCTTGGACCAAATGGCGCGGGTAAGACCACGACTTTTTACATGATCACCGGTATGATCGCACCGGACCACGGCAGGATTTTTATCGAAGAGCGCGACATCACAAACATGCCGATGTACAAAAGAGCGCGATTGGGCATCGGTTATCTTTCGCAGGAGCCGTCCATCTTTCGAAGGCTGACGGTTGAGCAAAATATCGTGGCTATTCTGGAAACCATGCCATTGTCAAAAGATGAACGGCAAAGTCGATTGGAATCGTTATTAGAGGAGTTGAATATTTCACATCTGGCAAAAAACAAAGCTTTTACTTTGTCCGGTGGTGAACGGCGACGCGTTGAAATCACCCGCGTCCTGGTGACCAATCCAAAATTTATTTTATTGGACGAACCTTTTGCCGGCGTGGATCCGATTGCAGTTGAAGAAATTCAGAAAATTGTGTATAATTTAAAAAGGAAAAACATCGGGGTGTTTATCACCGATCACAATGTTCATGAAACGTTATCGATTACTGACCGAGCATACCTCATGTTTGACGGGGCGGTGTTAAAATCCGGCACGGCCAAATTTTTAGCAAATGATCCTGAAGCATTGAAATTGTACTTAGGAGAAAAATTTAAATTAGATCGATAAAATAATTTATTCATAGAAATTTAAAATAAAATATGTCATGCCTAATTTAGTTCAAAGACTCAGTTTACAGCTAAAGCAATCTCCTCAGCAAGTGTTGCTTTCGTCGCTCCTGCAATTGCCCATTTTAAGTTTGGAACAAAAAATAAAACTGGAGCTAGAAATGAATCCTTTGTTAGAAATCGATGATCAATTGGAGCTGGAGTTGGAAGAGGAAATGGAGGAAGAGCAGGTGCTGGATTTGAAAGAGGAGGCTAAGGAGACCAGCCAAGACGGGGAGGCGGAAAAAGAAGACGATGCCATAGACGAGTTTGAAAAACAGGAAGTGGATTGGGATACCATTTTAAACGACGAAGACACCTACGATTTTCGAATTCCCAAAGACGAAAGCGCGGAAGTTTTTGAGCGGCCGGAAGTGGCGCAAACCACGCTGCCCGAATTCCTTCTCAGTCAGCTGCACATGAGCAAATTAAATGAACAAGAATTGTTGATCGGCGAATATATCATCTGGAATATTAATGAAGACGGCTATCTATCCATTCCCACAGAAATGGTCGCGCTAAATTTGGAAGTGAGTGTGGAGGAGGTTGAAAAGGTATTAAGTGTTATTCAGAGATTCGATCCTATCGGAATTGGGGCGAGGAACTTGCAGGAGTGTCTGTTACTGCAAATTCAGGAAAAGGAAAATCCACCGGCGATTACGGTTGAAATTTTACAAGACCATTTTGATGATTTTACTAATAAGCGCTATGAAAAAATCGCTAAAAAAATGGACATCACTTTGGATGATATTCGGGATGCCATTGCGGAGATTACCAAATTGAATCCCAAACCCGGTGAAGGGTACGTTTTGTTTCATCAAAATGTCATCGTGCCGGACATCGTAATTGAGCGAGATAACGGCGATTTCCGAATTGTCATGAATGACTGGAATATTCCTCATCTTCGAATCAACAACTCGTATAAAAAATTGCTGCTGGATAAGAAAAAATCCAGCAAGGAGACGCGCGATTATATCCGCCAGAGTTTAGAGTCGGCACGCTGGCTGATCAATTCCATTCATCAGAGACGGGCGACCATTTTGCGGGTGGTTCAAACCATCATTGAAAAGCAACGCGATTTTTTTGAGCATGGAAAAGATCATCTCAAGCCTATGATATTAAAGGATATCGCGGATGAAATCGGTATGGATATTTCTACCATCAGTCGCGTTACCAACGGTAAGTATATTCAAACTGAATACGGCGTTTTCGAGCTAAAGTACTTTTTTAGTGAGCGCATCAAAAGTGATGTGGGTGACGACGTCTCGAATAAAACCATCAAATCAATTATCAAGGAAATTATCGAAAATGAGGATCCCAATAAACCGCTAAACGATCAAAAAATTGCCGAAATGTTGAAAACAAAGGGATTCAATGTTGCCCGGCGCACGGTAGCGAAATACCGCGAACAAATGATGATACCGGTTTCGCGACTGCGCCGAAAAATCTAACCAAACGGTTGCTCATGAAAAAAATACGCAGTACCACCATAATTGGAGTTCAGCACAAAGGTAAAAGCGCCATGGGGGGGGACGGGCAGGTTACTTTTGGGGAATCCATCCTTAAACTGCAAGCCAAAAAAATCAGAAAAATATTTAACGATTCAGTTCTGGCTGGCTTTGCAGGCGCTTCTGCCGACGCTTTCACTCTTTTTGAAAAATTTGAGAATCGTCTTGATCAGTACGACGGCAACCTGAGCCGGGCCGCAGTGGAGCTGGCAAAAGAGTGGCGCACAGACCGGTTCCTGAGAAGGCTCGAAGCGCAGTTGGTGGTTATGGATACCAAAGATTTATTATTAATTTCGGGAACCGGGGACGTGATCGAACCGGACGACAACGTCATTGCCATCGGCTCGGGAGGGAGTTACGCAAAAGCGGCCGCCATTGCGCTCATAAATCGTTCCGATTTAAGCGCCCTGGAAATCGTAGAAGAATCCTTAAAAATTGCCGCCAATATCTGTATTTACACGAATTCAGATTTAACCATTCAGGAAATTTAAGCTCAAGGACACCAGCAGATGCTAGATATTAAAGAGTTCACACCCAGACAAATTGTTGATGAATTGGACAAATATGTTATCGGTCAAGACAAAGCAAAAAAATCGGTAGCCATCGCATTGAGAAATCGCTGGCGCCGTTTGCAGGTTCCCGAAAATCTCCAGGAAGAAATTTACCCGAACAACATCATTTTGATAGGACCCACCGGAGTAGGCAAAACCGAAATCGCCCGCCGATTAGCGCGCTTAGCCAACGCTCCCTTCATAAAAGTCGAAGCCTCCAAATTTACCGAGGTCGGTTATGTTGGCCGAGACGTGGAATCCATCATTCGTGATTTAACCGATTTAGCCGTTTCCATGGTAAAAGCTGAAATGGCTAATGAAGTGCAGGAAGCCGCGCAAAATCATGCAGAAGAACGGCTTTTGGAAATAATGCTTCCACCGCCTCCGGGAAATCGCAAACGGGTGGAGTCGGATTTAGATGTTCCCAATGACGCCGAAGCACGGTATCGGCGGACGCGTGAAAAAATCAAGAAACAACTGCAGAGCGGCGAGCTGGAAGAGCGCATGGTGGAATTAGACGTGCAGTCTGAACAGTTCCCCCTGATGCAGATCATCTCACCCATGGGCGTTGAGGAGATGGGTGTGAATTTTCAAGACCTCTTCGGTGGCATGATGCCCAAAAAATCCAAAAGACGAAAAATGACGGTGGCCGAAGCCAGGAATTACCTCACACAGGAAGAGGCCCAAAAACTGATCGATATGGAGCAAGTGATCCAGGAGTCCATTCAGCGGGTGCAAAACTCGGGTATCGTGTTTCTGGATGAAATCGACAAGATCGCCGGGGAAAACAGTAAATCGGGGCCGGACGTTTCTCGCGAAGGTGTGCAGCGCGACCTCCTGCCCGTGGTGGAGGGCACCAGCGTGTTCACAAAATATGGCATGGTGAAAACCGATCACATCTTGTTTATTGCTTCCGGAGCTTTTCACGTGTCGAAACCATCTGATCTGATCCCCGAGCTGCAGGGGCGATTTCCCATTCGCGTGGAGCTGTCCAGTCTGACTTCCAAGGATTTTGTGCGTATCCTGAAAGAACCTGAAAATGCTCTGCTCAAGCAGTACATCGCTTTGCTGAAAACTGAAGGGGTGAAGTTATCCTTTGAAGATGACGCCATTGAGGAGATCGCGGCCATCGCCAGTCAGGTTAACAGCAAAACTGAAAACATAGGCGCCCGCCGGTTGCACACGGTACTGACGGCGCTGCTGGAAAACTTTTTATTTGATGTACCCAGCACCAAAATAAAAGAATTGACCATTACCAAAGACATTGTAAAGCAAAAGCTGCAAGACATTGTAGAAGATGAAGATTTGAGCAGGTACATTTTGTAAATCGCTTTTTTTGTGTGCAAACGGAATGACCCAAAACTAAATTGATTTTTTTTGTTGGATTATATGCCACGCCTTTTTTTTAAACCAATATTCAAACTGGAGACGTGAATTGAACAAACATTTTTTGGCTATTTCGGATTTGACGAGAGAGGAAATCGAAGATATCTTTAAGCTGACAGAAGAATTAAAATCCAAACAGAAAGCAGGGGAAGCGCACGCTTACCTGCAGGGCAAAACACTGGCCATGATTTTTCAAAAACCTTCAGCGCGAACCCGTGTTTCATTTGAAGTGGGGATGTTCCAGCTCGGGGGACATGCATTGTATTTGGGACCCAATGACATCCAGATCGGCAAACGAGAAGCCATCGGCGATGTGGCTCAAACCCTGTCACGCTATGTGGATATGATCATGGCGCGTTTGTTCGGGCATGAAGACATCCTCGAATTGGCTGAGCATGCTTCGGCGCCGGTGATCAACGGCCTGACCGATTTGCTGCATCCTTGCCAGATTATGGCAGATGTGTTTACCATTTTCGAAAAAATACACCGAATTCACGATTTTAAAATCACCTACATCGGCGATGGCAATAACGTGGCCAATTCCTGGCTGAATATCGCTTCTAAACTGCCCATGACGTTGCATCTGGCGGTTCCCGCGGGCTATGAACCCGATGCCGCCATACTTAAGACCGCGCAGGAACAAAATTTGAGCGACATTCAAATTTTACACGATCCGGTGGAGGCCGCCCGTGATGCCGACGTGGTTTACACCGATGTCTGGGCAAGCATGGGTCAGGAAGGGGAAGTGGAGCAACGAAAACGCGTATTTAAAGATTTCCAGGTGAATGCGCAGGTCATGCAAGCCGCCAATCCGGACTGTCTGGTCATGCACTGTCTGCCCGCCCATCGCGGAGAAGAGATCACGCGGGACGTCATCGACGGACCAAATTCTATCGTGTTCGATGAGGCTGAAAACCGCCTGCATGTGCAAAAGGCTATCATGGTAAAATTAGCAAGATGAAAACTCGCGAACTCGCTTTTCAAGAGCTCAAAAATCAAAAAGTCTTTCAAGTTGAAAGCTATTCGGAATCGAAGGCTTCTGAGTGGGATGAGTTCGTTGTTAAATCCAATAACGGTACGCTGTTCCACACCAGGCGATTTATCAACTATCATCCGCCTGACCGATTCACCGATGCTTCGCTTATTTTCAAAAAGGACAATAAATGGATGGCTGTTCTGCCGGCGGTCGTAAAACAGATTGACGGCCATAAAAGATTGATTTCTCATGCAGGCGCCTCCATGGCCGGGCCGGCGTTTCGTTCCACGCTGTCGTTTAAGGACACCTTTCGCCTGGTGGAATCGCTTTTGGATTATGCCCAAAGAAACGCTTGCAATCAAATCCAGATCACCCTGCCGCCGCAAATTTATCACTGGCGTCCCAGCAATTATCTGGATTTCGCGCTGCTGGATTTTGGATTCACCTACCAAAAAAGGGAAGTGTCCAGTGTGATTCCTCTGGATTTTGCTGAAGAAGACACGTTGTTGATTTTTAGTCCGGAATCGCGACGAGCCGTGCGAAAAGCCCTCAAACTGGGGGTGCAGGTTCAGGAATCAGATGATTTCGGGGCTTTTTACGTGCTGCTGAAAAAGAATCTGCAACTGCGGCACCATGTTCAGCCCACGCATACCCTGCAGGAGCTGGTATATCTCAAGTCGCTTTTTCCAGATGAAATCAGGTTGTTTACGGCGCAGGCGAATAACCAGATTGCGGCGGGCATTTTGATTTTTATTTGCAATAAAAAAGTGGCGCTGGCGTTTTACGTTTCGCATGATGAAAAATTGCAAAACTACCGCAGTGTCAATTTGCTGTTCTATGAAGCGTTTCGCTGGTGTATTCGCCGACAACTCAAATTTCTCGATTTCGGCATTTTTACCGTCAATATGAAGCCAAACTGGGGCCTGGCAAAATTTAAAGAAAGCTTTGGCGCGCAGGGCGTATTTCGCGATACTTTCGTCAAAACTTTGTAGTTGAAATATTTTAAGATAACCATCAAAGTTGGTTGGGCTTGAAAATATTACATATTGCACCGTTCAACACCGCCGGAGTGCCCTTTACACTGGTTAAAGCGGAACGAAAATTAAAGCACTACAGCCGGCTGATCACACTGGGAAAGGATGCACGCAACTACGAAGAGGACGTTTGCCTTGAGCTGCCCTATTTGAATTTCTGGGGTACGCGCTTTGCCAAGCGGTTGTTTTCCAATCCGAACAAATTGAGCATCGACAACCGAATCAAATCACCGGACGAAATCCCTTTGACATGGCGGCCTAACGGGCGGGCTGAAAAAATGTTGATTAAATTCAGAGAGGCGCGCTGGCAAAAAATAATATCTGGTCTGTTTGAAAAAATCGATTTCTGGAATTTTGATGTTTACCAATTGGATGGTGGGTTAGAGTTCTTCCGCGACGGTCGGACTGTCCAGCGGTTAAAACAAGCGAATAAAAAAATCATTTGTTGTTACACGGGCAGCGACTTGAGGACACGGGGCGTCATGACCGTCATTGATGCCTGCAGTGACTTAAATGTGACACTGGAATTCGATCACCTGCGGTTGCATCACGAAATTCACCACGTGCTTTTCCCCTTTGATACCAGCGGTTTCAAACTGCGCCCTGAGCCCGACGGAGAAATCATCAAAATCGGTCATGCCCCCACGAATCGTCAGGCCAAAGGCAGCGATACCATAATAACCGCCATCCAGTCGTTGCAAAAGAGGTATTCAGTGGAGCTGCTTCTGATTGAAAATCTTCCACACCGAATGGCTATTCAAAAAAAAGCTCAATGTCACATTTTTGTGGACCAGCTTGGTGAATTAGGGTACGGAGTAAATTCGCTGGAATCTTTGGCCATGGGAATCGCTACCTGCTCCTGCCTGGCGTCCGGTTTTGAAAAGCGCTATCCGGATCACCCGTTTGTGGTCATAGACGAGAACAACATAGAGCAAAAATTGCGTGACCTGATCGAAAATCCCGATTTGAGAAAGGCAAAAGGGCGGGCAGGCAGAGACTGGGTTAAAAAATATCACGATTCGGTGGCGGTTGCCAGGCAAATACACGCGCTAGCCGGGTTGGCGACCGGAAATCCATGATGGCATTTCACGCTTTCAAAGCAAACGATTTGAAATTGCGCTAAACCTTTTCGCAGCTCGACGGTATTTTTGAAAAGGCATTTACCTGGGTACCGCAGATGCTATTTGAATCCGGTTAATTTTACACATCTGGATATGCTGAACGCAAAGCGGATTCAAACTCGATTCAAATTGAATTCACTGGATGACGAAAAAGGAACTTTTAGTCTCTGAAAATAGTGAGCTTAGTGAATTAATTCCATTTCACTTTCAAAGCCATTTTAAATTCGTAATCAATAAAACAATCCCTTTAGGATGAATACTAAAGAAGAAGGATTTGTCAGTACGGTGTCGTTTTCTTTTTTTAAATCGCTATTAAAAAATGCGTGTATTCGGTTTTTGGAAAAAGCCATAGACAACAAAGCCATGGCGCCGTCACAAATAAATAAATCCCAGATTCACCGTATCCTCATTGTCAAAGCACATGATCGGGCGAGTGATTTGATCTTATGCACGCCGGTTTTGCGGGCGGTAAGACAACACTTCCCCGATGCGCATATTGCGGTTTTGGTGAAAGCCGGTCTGACGCCGCTGGTCCAACACAGCGTTTATCTTGACGAGATTATTCCCTTTAATGAACGAATTTTCGGCTGGTCCATTCTCAAGGTTTTGCGTTTTTTTAGAAAGCTGAGATCAAAATTTGATCTGGCCATGGTGTTGAATACGGTGTCGCATTCACTGCTGAGCGATCTGCTGGCCTATTTTTCCAAAGCGAGATATGTTTTGGGCTCAGAGCATTTGATTTTTCCATACTGCAAAAGCAACTTTTTTTACAATCTGATTGCGCCTTATGCACGGTTCGAGAAGAATCAAAGCGAGAGGAATTTAGACATTGTACGGTATCTTGGCGTCGATCACCGCGATCTTTCATGCGAAATAAATCTGGCCAAAACCCATCGAAACCGCGCTCTGGATTTTTTAATTGACCAGGGCATGCAGCATGACAAAATCGCAGTAGCAATTCATCTAGGAGCCCGGCATGAGCATCCTCGCTGGCCGGTGGATAAATTCGTAAAAGTAGCGCGTCATTTCAGCGAAAACCACAACGCTAATATCGTGGTGACCTGGTTTGCGGATGACGCCGAATTCGGGTTAGAATTTGAAAACGGCTTACCCTTTAAGCCCATCACGGTTGTGGGCCGACCGCCGATTAAACTGGCAGCAGTTTTCTCTTTTTGTCATGTTTTTATCGGTCAGGATTCAGAGGCGATGTATTTAGCTGCGGGGGTGGGTACGCCATCGGTGGTCCTGTTTAGCAAAAGAGATCCTGCGTTGTGGCAGCCTATGGGGGAGGAACATCAGGCCCTGCGCATGGCAAAAGACTCGCCAAATTCGCTGAGCGATAGTCTAGTTATCCAGGCGGCTGAATCCTTGATGAAAAAATTCCCCCGGCCACAAAAACTGGATGTGACCGATTTTGACATTTCAGAGCAAGTGCTTCAGGATTACCTGAATACTCTGAACACATTTGAGTAAATAAATCGCATTTGACGAAACCGATGATAAAGGCGCTCTAAGATTTCTTCACACGCGGGTGGTCTGTTTAATCAGAAATACTGTTGTAAAAGAGCGGCATGACAGAAAGAGTTAATCGTTGCCGATAATCACTTGCTGTTGACAATCCATTATCCAACAATTGACCTCAACACTTACCATGATGAATAAGGGTTTATGCGCATCTTGCAAGCATGCAAGAATTATCAAAAGCGCAAGAGGTGGGATATTCTTTTTGTGCAGCTACACAAAAATCGATACGACTTTTCCAAAGTATCCCAGACAGCCGGTCAGGGAGTGTCGTGCGTTTAAAAAATTACCTTAAAATAGTATTCTGCAGAATCAGGTGTTCAACCATAAGAGCCTGTGTGAAAAGTCAAAGTGTAAACTAAAATCCAATTTCGCTATTATTGTCATGCCCCGCCCTGCAGGACGGGTTGGAAGAATTATTTTAATAAACAGCACTTTACGTCTAAACAAAAAAGATTCTTACAGATGACAGACGCGAAGTTTGTGTGTTGTCACACAGTCTGATTAGGGTGCAGAACCCACCAGTGATTTCATTTTGCAGAAACCAAACCTTTGAAGAAGGAGGAGGTTGTGAATCATGAAACTGAAAGAAATTCTCAAGTCCAAAGGCGCAGAAGTGATGACGATAAACGGGGATGCTACCATCCACGATGCCATCAAATTGCTGGTAGAAAAAAACATTGGCGCGTTGCTGGTGATGAATAAATCGGGTAAGCCCAGTGGAATCATTTCTGAACGCGACATTTTGAGAGAAAGCGCCGAACGGGATCAACAATTGCGGAAAACCAAAATTCAGAACGTGATGACCAGAGATTTGATCATTGGCTTGCCGGACGACGACATAACCTATACCATGGGCGTCATGACCCAAAACCGTATCCGGCATCTACCGATCATGGAAAACGAACAAGTGATCGGCATGATTTCCATCGGCGATGTGGTGAAAGCCCAGTTGAATGAGCAAGAATTTGACAATCGTTATTTAAAACAATATATGTTTGGGCAGGCTTAATGGCGCCTGCGTTTAAAAAAAACGGACACAATGATTAGCGAAATTGCAGCCTCCGTTATGACATTCTTTTAAAAAATTTCTTGACAATCATAAAATAATTACCTAAACTGAGTACTTTTGAATACATAATTCATTCCCGCCCATCTGAACAAATCTGAGATATTTTTGATCAAAAACGGTTTTAGGGAGATCCAACTGACAACTAAAAACATGGAAAAGGTTTTAAAGGTCTTTTCATTTACCAATGAAAAAGGGCATTTTCAAATCGGTATTAAATTTGAAAAGGCCGTTTATAATTTTTCAAGGGCTTGGGATTTGTATAAACAAATAAAAAATCAAGGCCGGGGACCCGGGCTGGATTTTTTACAGGTGATGGTGGAAGCAGACTTTTTCAATCAGGAATCCTTCCTGGAAGTGATGACCACCCTGCGGCAGTTTCGACCTACCCAGGACTTGCAGATTAAATCCTCTTACAAAATTCAACCACCCATTGGCCGACCGCAAAAAATACTTTGTGTTGGACGAAACTACCAAAAGCATGCTGAAGAGCTCGGCAACGCAGTGCCGGAGGAGCCGGTGTTTTTTTCCAAATCACCCTCCGCGTTGATTGCGCACGATGAAAAAATCCGAATCCCCCGCGATGTTGGGCGCGTGGATTATGAAGGAGAGTTGGCCGTGGTGATCGGGAAAAAAGCGCACCACATTTCTGAAAAATATGCTCTGGAGTTTGTGGCTGGCTTCAGCATTTTGGTGGACGTGACAGCCCGCGACTTGCAGCAAGCCGATATCAAGGCCGGCAAGCCGTGGTTCCGCGCCAAAAGCTTTGATACGTTTTGTCCATTCGGCCCTTATCTGGTGCCCAGAGATGCCATCAAAGATTATCATGACTTACAATTGCAGCTTATAGTCAATGGCAATGTTAAGCAGCAGGCTCGTATCTCTGAAATGATTTTTGACGTGCCGGAATTGGTGGCCTACCTTTCGAAGCATCTGACCCTGCAGCCCGGCGATGTGATCGCCACCGGCACACCCGCAGGGGTGGGAGCCCTGGAATCGGGGGATGTCATCGAATGTCGAATAAGCGGTCTTGGCACGCTAAAAAGTGCGGTGGAATAAAGATTGATTTTACCATTTCCCTTCGGCTTCTTTTGAATTATTTGAAAATAATAATTAATTGAAATCATTCATAAATTAAGGAGGAGTAGATGAGAATGAACAAGAAATACGTTATATCATTTGTCATATTGTGTTTTGTTATCGCTGCATTTTTTATGGCTGTTTCGGAAAATAGTCCGCAAAAAGAAGTGTTGATCAAATTTGTTCCGGAAGTGAATACAATTCAGGTTGATTCGTTGACCTCGGCTTTGGGGTTACAAAAAGTGAAGACTATTCAGGAGATAAACGTCAATGTTTATGAAATCTCTTCTGAATATTCTGTACAGGAAGTGGTGCAGGTTTGCAGCAACCTGCCGTACGTTGTGTATGCCGAGCCCACGGCCAAAGTACGCGCCTTTTCCATTACAGAAACGCCTGAAGAAAGCCAGCCCGAGCCGGCCCTGCAAGCTCAGGCTAAAGTTGCGGAGTATAAAAAAGGCGAAGTGATCGTAAAATTTAAAGCGCAGGTTTCAGACGAAGTGGTCAGCCATGCGCTAACGAGTGTGGGTTTGCAGGTTCAGAAAAAATACAACGCCATTGGCGTTTATCAGTGCACCATCCCCTCCGGCAAATCGGTTTTAAAAACGGTTGAGGAATGCAACGCAGATGGTAATGTCGAATATGCTGAACCCAATTATATTTACCACACCTTTGTCACGCCAAACGATCCTCGCTTCTCGCAATTGTACGGAATGAACATCATCGATGGACCCGAAGCCTGGGATCTGCAAACGGGCAGCAAATCTGTCATCGTGGGAATCATCGATACGGGCACCGATATGGGGCACGAAGATTTGAAGGACAACATCTGGAAAAATCCCGGTGAATCCGGCGACGGTAAAGAAAACAACAACGTTGACGACGACAACAACGGTTTTGTGGATGATTACCGCGGTTGGGATTTTATCAACGGCGATAACAACCCGCTTGACGACAATAACCATGGCACCCATGTCGCTGGGACGGTTGGGGCCGTAGGCAACAATTCCAAAGGCGTGGTAGGCGTGAATTGGAACGTCTCTCTGATGCCGTTGAAGTTTCTGAGCGGCGAGGGCAGCGGCACCACCGACGACGCCGTGGAAGCCATAATCTACGCCACCAATATGGGCGCAAAAGTACTTAGCAACAGTTGGGGCGGCGGCGGCCGGTCACAGGCTCTGGAAGACGCCATCAAATTTGCCCGCGACCACGGCGTAATATTTGTCGCGGCCGCTGGCAACGAAAGCACCGACAACGATCGCTTTCCAACCTATCCGGCAAATTACGAAGTGGACAATATCCTATCTGTGGCGGCCAGTACTCGCAGCGATAATTTGGCCAGCTTCTCGAACCGGGGTAAAAAGACCGTTCACCTTGCGGCCCCTGGAAACGATATCATGAGTACCCTGGCGCGCGGTCGATATGGCACCCTGAGCGGCACCTCCATGGCCACTCCACATGTCAGTGGCGCCGCGGCTTTGATCTGGGCGCAGTTCCCCGGTTTGAGCATGAACCAAGTGATCATTCGATTGTTAGGCGGGGTGGACAGAAAGTCAAATTTTGCTAACCGCACCATTACCGGCGGCCGACTGAACGTACACAAGTCCATGTCAACCAATCCTATTATCGCCAGAACCACCCGACTGGACAATACGCTGGACGAATCCGGTCCGTACGTGGTCGAATCCGATATTCTGGACGACGGCACTATTCAAAATGCTTCCTTAACGTACCAGGTGATGGGGCAGGATGCGGTGATTGTGACCATGACGTCAACTGGCAGCGATCACTACCGTGGTGAAATCCCGGGTCAGGTATTGGGCAGCAGCATTACTTATTTTGTCACTGCTCGTGACAACGCTGGCAATGAAACCCGCGACAGCAATTTCAGTTTTGCCATTGCTGAGCCCACCGACGGCGGCGGATGCTGCGGAAAACCCGCCATCGATTTCGCCATTCAAAATAAAAGTACGCGGACCGCTGTGAATGCTCTGGCTAACATTTCGTTCTTTGCTTTGCCGTTCATCGCTTTCAAAGTAAATTCAAAAAGAAGAAAGAAACAAAAAGATCGAAAATAATATGTGCTGAACGAAGAATCAAAGCCTCTGTTAGTCGGAAAAACTGCAGAGGCTTTTTTTCTGGGAAATGATTAAATATCTTTTTGCGTTGTAAAGTAATAATGAAAAGGATGACTCGGTGCTTGATTGAAATCGTCGTATTCCTGTCACACTGAGGAACAAAGCGACGAAGAATACAGGATTGCTCATCTTTTGTAATTTGAATGGTGTGTGCTCAGAAATTTCTCATTTTCCTGCTTGAGGGAATCGTCCAAAATGACAAATTGGGTGTATTCGGCCACTCACTCAATAAACACGACTTGGCATGTTTTTTCTAGCTGGCAGGAAACTAATGGTAGATTTCAAAATGAATGGTAACGGTCACACTTTTGCAACTTTCGTTTTGACATTCTTATTTACGCTACACATTTCCACGGCCTCCGCTCAGCGAAACGATATCGAAACTGTTCATTACACCCTGAGTGTGGATGAAAAAGATTTTGAACATTTTATTATCAGCCTGAGAATTCAAAATCACCGCGGCGGGAATTTGACTTTGAGCATGCCACACTGGTCGCCCGGGTCTTATCGCATGAGAGATTATGCCCAGAATGTGCGCAATTTACGCGCCTACGATGATGATGGTGGATCGCTGCCGGTTTTGAAAATAGATGAACATAGCTGGCGGATTGAGCAGGCCGGAAAATCGGTGAGGGTGGAATACACGGTGGAACCGGCCTATGAACCCTGGTCACGTGGCGGGCTGGATTCCACTTATGCACTGGTAGAAGGACCCAGCACCTTTTTGTATGTAAAAAATAAAAGAGACACGCCTGTCTCTGTCACATACAAATTGCCGACAGGTTGGAAAATGGCGACGCCTTTGCGTTCTGCCACAAGTACAAACACTTTTTATGCGGATAATTATGATGATTTTATCGATTCACCCGCACAGATGGGGCAATTTCAAAAATTGGGTTTCTTGCTTGATGACGTGTCCATTGAGCTGATCGTACACGGTCGGTCTCGTTTTTCCGCGGACAGCCTGGTTTGGATGGTAAAACAAATTTGCCGCTATCAAACAGAGTTGTTTCAAGAATTGCCGGTAAATCGTTACCTGTTTTTTTATAATTTGCTGCCGGGGAATCGCAGTGGCGGAGGACTCGAACATGCCAATTCCACCAGCATCGGGCTGGCCGGCGAGCGCCTGGCCCGTGACATACTCAGTGCTGCAGAAGTGACCGCACATGAGTTTTTTCATCTGTGGAACGTGAAAAGGATTCGACCTGAAATTTTCACTCATTACGATTATTCACGCGCAGCCCGGTGCAGGTCGTTGTGGTTTGTAGAGGGCGTCACCAGTTATTACGAAGCGCTGACCCTGCTTCGCAGCAGCCTGTGGGAGCAAACGGAATTTATAGAAGAAATGGAGCGCCAGATCGAAATTTTACAGGAAACCAACGAGCGCAAACAAATCAGCGTGGAAGACGCAAGCTGGTTTACCTGGGAACGCGGCTACGCTCACAACGGCGTTTCCTACTACAACAAAGGCGAGCTGTTAGGGTTACTGCTGGATTTGAAAATTCGGCAGCTCACCGAAAACCGCGTCAGCCTGGATGAGGTCATGATCGCCATGAATGAGCGCTTTGGCAAAAAACAACAAGGGTATAGGCCCGGCGACATTTTAGCTACCATCAATGAATTGTGTGAAGGAGATTTGACCGGCTTTTTCGCAAACTATGTTTCGGGGACGGAAGAGTTGCCGTATCCAGAGGTACTGCAGTATGCTGGAATGGAAGTCTCCCTTCACAGTCGATGGATGCCCAGTGTGGGCGGTCTACTGCTAGCCGGTCGGCGCAATCGCGTGATTTCAGTTGAGCAGGGCAGTCCCCTTACCCTGGCCGGTCTCAAGCGAAGAGATTTCCTCCTTAAAGCGAACGGTGTGAATATCGTGTCCATGCGACAATTTTATGCGCTTGTGCGTAAGCAAAAAATTGGCGCAGAAATGCAACTGAGGATCTTACGTGGGAAGCGATTTATTGACCTGATTCTCAAAATAGGTAAAAGAGAGCGGGTTCAATGCGAGATCGAAGCGGTCGAAAATCCCACGAAACGGCAATTGCAAATTCGGCAAGGCTGGTTGCAAGGACGGACCCGACGAGTGGAGCGTATGAGTCAATGAGATTTCCCTATCATTTCTAAAAATCCTACTTGATCTTTTCCCAAAAAAGTTCCAATTTATAGGGTGCATGCGAGTTTGAATTAAACGGGAGTTCTGAAATGGCTGAAAATAACGATGTGCGTCCATATTTGAAACGCATCAAAAATTGGAAAATTCGAAACATGGTCATGATGTATTTGGAGGCACGAGAAAAATTTAACATATATCGTCGCTTACTCCGCAAAGGCGTATTCATTTCATTTGAAAAGATGCGAGAAATCAGCGACATTTTGTTTGAAATAAAAGAAGATCATCATTTGCTGTTCAAACGGCTGATCGATCCCAAAAAAAATAAATACGAGAAAGCTTTCAAATTTACTCCCGACGAAATTGAAACCGAATTTATGAACAACATTGGATTGCTTTTTCACAAAGTCATGGCGACCCGAGAGTTGAAGTATGTGATGGAGCACTACGTAGAAGAAAGCAACACCTTCCACAGAACCAAAGATAATTTGCAGTACCACCTGGATCTGATCGACGAACTCTTTAATGATGGGATTAAAATCTTAAAAGACCTCATTTGTCGCTACAAAGATAACATCTTGCTGTTGACGCTGTTGTTGGAGGATCCCAAAAGAACCCGAAAGCATTTTGGGGAAGAAATCATGGGCATGTTGAATCGTTTTGTTGAAGGAAAAGGCCTGGACGAATTGTATAATTCGGTTGGCAAATTTTATCTCGATAACGGCTGGCATGAAAAGGCCATAAAAATGTTTCATGAGGTGGTTAAAAATAATCCAAACCATGCTTTTGCCAGAAAACAACTCACTGAATTGAATTGAGGTACCTGGTTCAATAAAATGTTTCGGCTTTTTCACTAAGTGCTAGCGAGTTTGTTAGGTGTGATTGATTTCCTTGATTGTCATGCAGCAAGATGAAATTGGTTGGCAGCGATTTTCCAGTGCAACAAAATAAAAAAACTTGACTTTTCCAAAATTTCGATTATATTTTTAGCTTTTCAAGGAAGAATATCAAAATCAATTTATACAATTTATGCGGAGGAGGAGGAGAAGCAGGCATGGCCATCCGGCTGTGCCTTTTTTATGTGGGGAAATTTTTTATTTTCAGGATTAATTAATATCTGAACGAAAACTCGATAAATGCACGATTTCTAAACCTCTTCGCGAAGGCGTCCCTTCGACAAAGCTCAGGACAGGCCCCGCCGAGTTAAGCAGGAATTCAACCTCGGCCAGGAGGCCTTCGGGAAGATTGGGTGGTATTCGTTCAGACACTAATTATTGTCCATCCGAAAGAGCCCTTTTTTGTCATTGCCGCAATCTTTAAGCGGGAATCCATTGTTCCGTTCGGCATGAGATTCCCGATGAGCTTGTCCCTGCATGTTGTAAGCAGGGAGTACTCGGGAATGGCGATTACGGATGGACTCTAATTAATTACGCAGGTAGTAAGTTCAGAATCATGACTCCTAAAAAAAAATGTGTGATTGTCCACTATGGGGAAATCGCATTAAAAGGCAAAAATCGTCTTTTTTTTGAAAATAAATTAAAGACCAATATCAAAAACGCGTTACGCGATGCCCGTGTGGGAGAGATAGAACGCCTGCAAGGTCGATTTGTCATCCACTTGCCGGTGGACACGGCAGAGGAACTGCTTGAAGAAAAGCTGCGCACGGTATTCGGCCTGGCCCATTTCAGCGTCGGTGTGGCAGTTCCAAAAGATATCGAGCAGATCAAAGATGCCTCCTGGCAGCTATTGCAACACAAAACTTTTAACTCATTCAGAATCTCCGCTCGGCGGGCGCAAAAAGAATTTCCTTTGAATTCCGTGGAGATCAACCGGCAGGTGGGCGCGCATGTGCAGAGTCTGTGCCAAAAAAAAGTCGATCTGGTAAATCCGGATGCTACCTGCTTCATTGAGATCGCCGGCGCCTATGCCCTGATTTACACTGAGAAAATTCCCGGATTGCGCGGATTGCCTGTGGGAGTCAGTGAAAAAGCGGTGTGCCTGTTGTCGTCTGGCATCGATTCGCCGGTGGCTTCATATTTCATGCTCAAACGTGGAGTCAATTTAGTTTATGCCCATTTTCACAGTCAGCCTTTTACCAGCAAAGCTTCGCAGGAAAATACCGAACGGCTGGTGCAAATATTAAATCGATATCAACTGCGCTCAAAAATTTATTTTCTGCCTTTTATCGACATTCAAAAAGAAATCATGGCCAGGGCGCCGTCTGATCTGCGGGTGTTGTTGTACCGGCGTTATATGGTGCGTATTGCGGCCATGATCGCGAAAATTGAAAAAGCCACGGCTCTGGTGACCGGCGAAAACGTCGGGCAGGTGGCGTCACAAACGCTCAGTAACATTCGTGTGGTAGGCGAGGTCACTTCGCTGCCCATTCTCCGGCCGCTGGCCGGATTTGATAAAGAAGAAATCATTCAAAAAGCCAAAGAAATCGGTACCTTCGACATTTCTGTTGAGCCGTATGAGGACTGCTGTTCTTTATTTGTGCCGCAGAATCCTGCAACCAAAGCCACGCCTCAAAAGCTCGTGAAAGCGGAAAAGTTGTTAACTGTCGGAGAGTTGATGGAAAAATGCCTGAGCGAGTGCGAAATAAAAGTCATGCATTTAAATAACTGAATTTTGAACAACTATTTCGGAATGATGAAAACAGCAAAAATTGTAGAAATTACGAAATTCGGCCCGCCAGAAGTTTTGCAAATACGTGAAGAAGTGATTCCCGATTTGGGGTCGGACGAGGTTTTGATCGAGGTCAAAGCCGTTGGTTTGAATTTTGCGGATATTTTTGAACGCATGGGGCTGTACAAAGCCGCTCCCAAGGCGCCGTTTGTGCCGGGATTTGAAGTGTCGGGCGTCATCCACCAAGTCGGAGCAAATGTGACGACCCTGACGCCAGGGCAAAAGGTCATCGGCATAACCAAATTCGGGGGGTACCAGACCGCGGTGAAAATCAATCACCGTTTCGCGCTGCCTTTGCCGGAAGAGTTCTCTTTTGAGGAAGGCGCGGGTTTCCCAACCACGTATTTAACCGCTTATCACGGCCTGTTTAATTTAGGCCATCTCAAGAAAAAGGAAAAAGTCTTGATTCACGCCGCCGCCGGCGGAGTGGGAACCGCCGCAGTGCAAATAGCGCAAATTTATGAAGCAGAAATTTATGCCACCTGCGGCTCTGAGGCCAAAGTCCAATTTCTGCAGGAAATGGGAGTGCCGCACGTGATTAACTACCGAACCCAGGATTTTGAGTCGGAGATTCGGCGAATCAATCAGGGTGGGGGCGTGGATTTGATCATGGACTCGGTGGGCGGTGCTACCTTCAAAAAAGGTTACCGCTTGCTAAATCCCATGGGACGGCTGATCATTTTTGGCTTGGGCAGCATGATGCCTTCCGGCAGAAGGCCTAACTGGTTGAAGCTTGCCTACCAGTACCTGACCCTGGCGCGATTTAATCCGTTCGACATGATGCCGGACAACAAAACCATCGCCGCTTTTCATCTGGCCTACATGTTCAAATTTGTGGATGCGTTGCGCGAATCCCTCGAACAGCTGCTGCAATGGGCGAATGAGAAAAAACTCAAGACTGTCGTGGATAGAACGTTCCCGTTTGAACAGGCGGCCGAAGCTCAGAATTATCTGCAGTCCCGAAAAAGCATCGGTAAGGTGGTTTTGACAGTTTAGCAACTTGACTTATTCCCTTTCTTGTATTTTTGAATTTTTCAACTGGCTTGAATTTATCGACGTAATTTTCAATTGAAATTTGGTTTTATTTTTTGTATATGAATGAGTGTTTAGCAATGAAATGACATTTGCTGCAGTTGTCTGAGGATTGTTCAGCAATAGATCAAAAGGTACCATCTTTCAGGTTGACGATGTCAGTCAGCCAATTTATGTAGTCCACAAAAAAGGGAGATTATTAAAATGGGAATTGCAATCCATTTTAGAGGCCATTTACAAGATACCAGTATGATAAACTCTCTAATTGACGAACTGGCTGAAATATCGGAGGCTCTGAATTGGAAGTGGCAAGTGTTAGATGAAGATTGGTCGAAACCTGCTTCCGCGAGCTTGTCTGTTAAGGAAAATGAAGCTGAAATATCCGGTCATCTTCCGATAAAAGGGATTAACATCAAATTACATCCGGATTGTGAAGCGTTATCGCTTTATTTTGACTCGCAAGGTCGTCTGACTGATCCGATGTCGGTTATTTTGGAAAGGGAAGGAAAGATAAAAAAAGAGCAGTCCTATTGCATTGTAAAAACACAATTTGCTCCACCGGATGTGCATATCTCCATTATAAAACTTCTGAAATATCTAAAGAAGCGATATATTCATGACCTTGAAGTCATCGACGAAGGGGAATATTGGGAAAGTGAGAATACGGAAGAGCTGATCAAAAAAATAGCCCTAATAAACGATAATTTAGATAGGTTGGAAGAAATATTTTTCGAGCTGAATCTGGAAAATTGTTATTCTGAGCAGTTAACCATTATCCTTGAAAAAAATCTCAAAAAGAGATTTTGAATAGTTTATGTTTTGTGAGTGGTGGCGGTTCATCTAACATATCATTCTGAAAACAAGTATATTAGAGCTAAATTGGGCGATTTAGCGTTTGAAGGGTCCAGTGTCAATGGGTTCGGATGTTCAAAATCAAGAGTGCTTACGTTTCAGCGTGTTTCCCAGTACAAGGTCACTCCCTTTAGGAGTCGCTCAATTTAGGTTAGAACAAACTCATTTGAGGCCATTTTGAGAAGGTGCAAAACCGGGTACCTGCTTTTTAAATTGATCTCGAACTGCGCATTCTGGGTTGCTTTTATCAGAAACAGGCATTAACTTTCTTCGACGCATAACCGAGATATATTCTCAGAATGAAGTTTTAATTTAACAAATTTCAGAAGGAGCCGCATGAATAATGCCGCCTTAATCGTTATCGTATTTGGCGTAGTCGGTAACAATCTTTCATCAATAACTTTAAAATTTAATTTGATTGCTCCGTTGATCATTCTGATAGTAAGCGGCATGGTCAATGTATGCGCCGGCCTGTTCCTGCCTAAATCAAATCGATATATCTATTTCGGGTTGGCGCTGTTTGGGATTATTTTGACGTTCATTTTTACTTTGAATCTGTGGGGCGTACACGAAGCCGCTTTCCACGGATTGCTCAAAATAGACAATTTTGCGCTGATTTTTGATTGCATTTTTCTGGTGAGCGCCGGTTTGTGCATGCTTTTGGCTGTGAATCATTTTGAAGGTAACTATCTGCTCTATCCGGAGTTTTTTGCAATTCTTTCATTCGCTACCGTCGGTATGATGCTGCTGGCATCCAGTACCCATCTTTTAACGTTGTTCATTGGACTTGAAACGCTTTCCATCTCGCTTTATATTTTGGCCGGCATCAAACGCAATGAAACAAAATCTCTGGAAGCAGCGTTTAAATACTTTTTGCTGGGTGCGTTTGCCAGTGGATTTTTGTTGTATGGCATGGCCTTCGTTTATGGCGCCACCGGCAGCTTGGATCTCACTACCATCGCCACCGGGGTGGTCAATAATCCTATGCATAACAATTTACTGTTCGTTCTTGGTGGCGTGTTGATCATTGCTGGGTTGGCGTTTAAAATAGCTCTGGCTCCGTTTCACATTTGGGCAGCCGACGTGTATCAAGGCGCCCCCACTCCTGTCACAGCTTTTTTCGCTACCGGCTCGAAAGCAGCGGGATTTGCGGCGCTATTGCGTGTGACCTTTTCCGCTGTCGATGGTCTGGCCGTGGATTGGGTAACCGTTTTCTGGGTACTGGCCTGTCTGTCCATGTTTGTTGGCAATATTGCGGCGCTTTTGCAGACCAATATTAAGCGTCTTCTGGCGTACTCATCCATTGCCCACGCGGGGTACATTTTGATGGGGGTGGTGGCCTGGAATGATGTGGGTGCAGCCAGTGTCATTTTTTATTTGCTTTCCTACACGTTTATGAATGCCGGCGCCTTCGGGGTACTGGCGCTTTTGAACCGTAAAGATAAAGAATGTCAGGATTTGAACGATATTAAAGGATTAGCAATGGAAAAACCTGCGGCAGCAATTTTGATGGCCTTGTTTATGTTTTCATTGGCCGGCCTTCCGCCAACGGCCGGTTTTGTTGGTAAATTTTATTTGTTCTCTGCTGCGGTGAAGGCCGGTCACATACCTTTGGTGATCATCGGTGTGCTCAATTCCATGATGGCAGTTTATTATTATTTGAAAGTGGTGGTAAATATGTTCATGAAAGATGCTGAGCAAGAACGGCCGATCACCAGGTGGATGCCTGCGGTTTATGTGTGTTTGATGATTGCAGCCATTGGTACCATTGGGCTGGGAATCTTCCCTTCGCAATTTATCGTACAATTTCAAAATCTTATCGGGGTCATGTAAAAGGAAAGCTTGATCAAAATACGAGCAGTTCGAAGTGCGCATTTCAAAAGATGCCCTCCACTGTTCAGGAAACAATAAAATGAATACCAGTTATATTGATATATTAGAAGACGTGAAGGGTGATCACAGTTCCGGTGCTTGGGTGGTTGCGCAAAAGACCATAAATTGTCTGGAAACCCTGGTGAAAGAAAAAGCAGACAGCAAAGTGGCTGATTTCGTTTTGGAAGTGGAAAGAGTGGCCAGTGAGATTTTGAAAACACACCCAAACATGACGCAGCTAACCAATTTGTTTAACGTGATTTTTTGCACCATCGAGAATGAAACCTCAAACAACTTGCTGGTTTTGTCTCGTAAAATATCCGGAGAAGCCAAACGCTTCAGTGAAAACTCAAAAAAAGCCGTGACGAAAGTAGCTGAATTTGGAGCGGAGCTGATCACACAGGATTCCATCATTCTGACTCACAGCAACAGCAGCACGATACTCGAAATCATCAAAAGGGCACAAGCCGAGGGCAAATCGTTTCAAGTGATCATTTCAGAGTCCAGACCCGTCTGTGAAGGACGGGAGCGCGCAATAGAGCTGGCCAAACTTGGCATCCAAACGCTTTATCTGGTGGATGCGGCCATGAGCATCGGAGTTGAAAGGGCGGACTTGGTGCTGTTGGGCGCGGACAGCTTGTCCGAAGATTCACTCGTAAACAAAATTGGCTCCACGGCCGTGTGCCTGTTAGCCAGAGAAGCGGTGGTGCCGTGTTACGCTGCGTGCGAGTCGAGCAAATTTACCCCGCAGAAACTCATCGCTACCAAGGAACCCACTCGCGATGCCAAAGAAGTTTGGGACAAACCGCCACCTGAAATATCCATCGAAAATTACTATTTCGATGAAGTACCGCTGGAGCTTTTTACCGGCATTCTCACCGAAGACGGAATCTGCACCCCAAGCGAAATGCAGGGCAAGATAGGCGCACAAAAAATGAGCTCCAAGCTGATCGAGTTAGTTAAATAACCTGTCAAATTATGAAATTAAATTGTCTTCAATCTTCGCCCGCTGAACAAAAGTCCGATGCGCTCATTGTGGGTATTTTCGAAGATTTGCATCTTTTGCAAATTGCAGAAGAAACCTTGTTAAAATCGCAATTTGATCATTTTTGGGCCATGAAGGATTTTAAAGGCAAAACCGGCGAAACCGCTGTTATCTACATTCCCAATCATGCCACCCTCAATCGCATCTTGCTGGTGGGGCTGGGCAAACGCAATAAAGCGGATTTAGAGAACCTTCGGCGAGCCGGCGGCGCCCTGGCTCGGGAACTTCTTCGTCTGGGCGTTGGGCAGTTTCATCTGCTCTTGGACACCTTTCTACTGCCAAGATTCTCTTTTTCTGAAATTTCACAAGCTCTGACCGAAGGCTTGATTCTAGCCGCTTACCAATTCAATCGGTTCAAAAAAACGGCGCCGGAAAATGAACGGCACATCGAAAAAGGTACGTTTGTTCTTCAAACTTCTGAACAGGTAAAGGAAGCCCAGCAGGGGATCGACCTTGGTAAAGTCGTTTCCGAAGCCGCCAATTTTACTAGAGATTTACAGAATTTACCCGGTAATGAGCTCACCCCTACGCGACTTTCACAAATCATCGCTGATATGGCAAAATCTGCTGGTCTGCAGTACTCGGTTTTAGAAAAATCGGATATGGAAAAGCTCGAGATGGAAGCGCTGTTGAGCGTGGCTCGTGGCAGCGCAGAGCCGCCAAAGTTGATTGTACTGGAACATCGTTCCCATCAGTCTGAATTGGAAACCGTGGTTTTGGTGGGCAAGGGCGTAACCTTTGACAGCGGGGGCATTTCAATAAAACCCAGCGAAAAAATGGAAGAGATGAAATTCGACATGTCCGGCGCCGCCGCCGTGGCCGGCGTCATGAAAGCCGTCGCACTGTTGGATTTACCTTTGCATGTGGTGGGTCTGATGCCCGCTGCAGAAAATTTACCGGGAGCAGCAGCCATGAAACCCGGAGACATCGTGAAAGCCAGCTCTGGCGCCACCATCGAAATTGTCAACACCGACGCCGAAGGCCGCATGATTTTAGCAGATGCCCTCACTTATGCTAAACGGTTCAATCCGGATACGGTGGTGGATTTGGCGACTTTAACGGGCGCGTGTGTGATCGCTCTGGGTCAGCACGCATCCGGTTTGATGGGCAATGACCAGCCGCTCCTCGACCAATTGCAGCGAGCCGGAGAAAAGTGCGGCGAGCGGCTCTGGCAGTTACCGCTGTGGGAAAATTACCGCGAAGACATCAAAAGTGATTTTGCGGATATGAAAAATTCTGCCGGCCGGCCTGCTGGCGCCATTACTGCGGCCGCATTTTTAAGCAAGTTTGCCGAAGAATACGTCTGGGCGCATATTGACATCGCGGGCACAGCCTGGCTCACGCAGAAAAAAGATTATTTTGAGAAAGGCGGCACCGGCATGGGAGTGCGGTTGCTGGTGCAGTTTTTACGGGACAGGGTGGAGGCGAACTGATTTCATATCGCTCCATTGCGGCAAGTCATTTATTTCATCAATCGCAACTGTTAATTCCAAAGCGCAAGCTGTTCCCATTGTTTTGAAGCGAACCACCCCTTAGCTCATCCTACTTTGCGTCCGCTGCTAACTCTTAAGTCGTTTTAGAGCATGAATTACGATGATTTGCCACTGTTATTCTATACGCAGTTCTTCTAAACTTAGTAGCTTGTGTCCTTCGAAGACCGTTAGTATTTCGATTTTATTCTCTTGAATTCTATAAACAATTCTATATTTGTTAGCAATGATTTCTCTGACGTTAGGATTAGAGATCTCGGGAACAATTCGCCCAATTCGAGGATTCTTAGAAACTCCTTCCCCTCTTTGAATCAGGTAATTTACAAACCTCGCTGCACGTTGGGGACTGTCTTGCGAAATGAAATCTTCGATGTCAGATAATCTATCCAAAGCTTCTTGCGTCCATACGACCCTCACTTAGTACCTCTTTGACGTCTTTTTATCGAGTTCCTTTTTCAATTCCTTTGTCGAATAGACATTACCCGATTCAGCGTCCGAAAGCCCTCGATTAACCGAATCAAGAAAATGTCTTTTGTAGACGAGTTCGTCATATTCGGAAGGTGATAACAGAACACCAGCAGGTCTACCGTTTTGTGTAATAACTAACGGATGTCCAGTATTCTGAATCTTCTTTAGCCACTTAGAAAGACTCGATTTAAACTCACCAATGGGGACAATGTCGTTTGAAATATTCAGATGTTTCATCTTATGCTCCATATTTAAACCACTATTCAAGTCTGAATATAGGATAAAACATGGACTATTTCAACTGATTTTTCTCAGCTCTAAAGATCATCTTCAGTTGCCGCGGGAGTTCAAGCACAGACGTCATTTCACCACAAAACCTGAAGAAAGCTACAAACCTTAATAAATGCACTACGCCCCGCGGTCAACTGGAAGAAGATGTGAACGAAGCCCGCTTCGCGGGCAGGTTTATCTTCAATGCCACCTTCCGAAAAAATAGTGGCGTTTTGTTTTCAATGGTCATAATATACCTTAGAACCATTTATTAACCTCAAAACAAGAGGAG
>JBHHXN010000060.1:0-27442 GCA_046757025.1 bacterium | reverse complement strand
GACAACGCGGCACTGTTGCGTGCGGGAGAATTTCTATTGAGTCTGCAAACCAACGGCGAGCTGGTGATCGCCCAACGCTCTGGGCAAAAATTCGTGCCGGTTAAATCGTATCAGGTAGCCAGCACGCCCACCTGGGCCCATCCGGCTATTTTCGACAAAAAAATTCTCATTAAAGACAAAACTCATCTGACCCTGTTTACATTTGAATAGGCAGTCAGGGGTAAACATTAGCTCAACATCGTGCAGCCGATGTGGCAGCAGCTCATTCATGCATTCGGAACCGCGCGCATCCAGCGCTTGGGAAAAGTCGGCAATCCGGGCGTAAAAATTTTAAAAGAGGCCACCTCCTTGAGCAAAAAACCATTTTCTTCCAGTAGCCGTTCCGTGGAACGATTCATGTTGCAACCCTGTTGATTCAATTTTAGCCAAATCGGATTGAGCCAATCCATCACCGCCCCTTTTATGGGGTTTGTACTGCGCACGTGCTCGATGAGTCGTACTTCGCCCCCTTTCTTCAACACGCGACGCACTTCATTTAATACCCGCTCCACCGAAGGCACGCTGCACAGCACCATAGCGATAATCACAAAATCGAATGTTTCGTCCGCAAACGGCATCCGTAGGCCGTCTGCTATGGATAGCGATACCGCGGCTTCGGAATCAAGCGCCCGTTTTATTGCCCGTTCCAGAAATTCCGCCTCCGGCTCGATGGCCGCCACTTTGGCCCCCTGTTTATAGTGGCAAAACATAAGGCCGGTCCCACAACCGACTTCCAGGACATCGCCCCCCACATCTGATACCAGCGTTTCCCGCCAGTAAGCCATCCCTTCCTCATCCGCTCGCACCATGAGCTCATCATACAATTGCATCCGCGTGAAGCGACTTTTCAGCGCCAACGTCGATGGCGCGTGCACAGCAAAATGGATCAATTCTTTAAACACGGAAATTACCTTACCTTTGCCCCGGCGCTATCCAGCGCGTTTTCAATTTCATTGCCGATGCCATCCAAGCTGGCTTTCAGTTCATTCCACGCCGCGCCTTCTGCTGCCTCCAGCAGTTGGAGCTTTTCCTGCATTAAATGGATCTTGGCATCCAATAAATCCAATTGTCTATAAAATTCAAGCTGCTGCATCGCGGCTACGCGTTTAGCTTTAGATTTGATGTCTTCTATCTGCCACAGCCATTCTTGGTGTCTGGCAGACAGAGCCTTTAAATAGGCATTTTTATCTTGCATGATGTAAAAAAAGGATTATCGTCGCTGTGAAAAGATCACCCCAATTGCCATGCCCAGACCGGCGCCCAGAGCCACGCCCACACCAATGTTTCCCAGAGCGGCTCCCAGGGCCGTACCAACTCCAGTCCCGATGGCCAACCAGTAACCGATCTGATTAAATTGCGACTTGTTATCGGCTTCTTTTTTGTCATTCATCGCTATGCTCCCTGTTGAAATGGATTCTGGATTTAGTTGAGGGTTAGCGGCCGGTTCATTCGACCGAAAACGACGGCAGAATACATCCCCACTTCCGGCATGACCATTTGCGTGCCTAAAATCTCAACACGACCATGGCGCAAATGTAAACATTATTTACTCGAAAAGCAAATGCTTGTTGCTTGCGGTCGCGTACCAGACCCAATCATTTATTGAAGCAGCCCCATCGGCAATGGGCTCAAAACTCGGGTTTTCACGTCATTTCAACTTTCTTCTGGGCAGCCACAACCGCTAACGAGCCTGTCGAAAAAGTCAAAATTAAGTGATTCTTCATGCTGAGCGGAGTCGAAGCATGATATAAAAACAACGAGTTACGGCCTTCGACTCCGCTCAGGCTGAATTAAAAAACAATTTTTTCGACAGGCTCAACGGCTGTTTTCAGTCGAACCTTTTTGACGACAATTGCAAATCGATATCGGGACCTTGTGCTCTGGGCATTGAAGGATAAAACACTCGTGCTTGTTTAGAGCGCATTAGCCGGCACTTAAATTGCTAAAAAATCTTTAAATTGAATTGTCAAAAATTCTTTGACTAAGTGTGCGATTTATTTGTATATTGGACGTGATTGCGATCATGATGATTCAAAGCACAATAAGGAGTGTTGGATGTTCTGGCTCAAATTTATCAGCAAATTCATCAAAGTTTTGCGCTCGGGGGAATCGCCCCCCTTGATAGCCAGCGGGTTCACCCTGGGCTTTGTGGTGGGACTTACCCCGTTCTGGACTCTGCAAAACATGCTTCTTTTACTCATCGCCATAGTAACCAAAGTCAATCTGGCCGCGGTTTTCTTCTCGCTGTTCCTCTTCAGTTTTGTAGCCTATCTTTTTGATCCCGTGTTTCACAACCTGGGTTTTTTCATGCTGGCCCAAGTTGAAGCTATAAAGGGTTTATGGACAAGCTTTTACAATACACCCATTTTGCCGTTCACCCGTTTCAACAACACCGTCGTCATGGGTAGTTTGATTACCGCTATAGTGCTGGCCTTTCCGGTTTATTTGCTTTCCCAAAAAGGCATCGTCGCCTATCGCAGGTCGTGGGCTGAAAAACTGGAAAATTTAAAAATCGTCAAAGCCGTAAAAGGCAGCGTGGTTTTTAAATGGTATGTAAAAATTAGAGACCTGGAGTGGTGAAATGAGACCCAAAGGAATCGTTGCGCTTTTTATTATTTTAGTGTTGGCGGCGCTGGTGGCGTACCTTTTTAGCGACGAGCTTATCGAAGACGTCATGGAAGACGCCGGCTCGGCCGTGGTGGGCGCCAAATTCGAAATCGACAATTTGAATTTCAGTCTGGCGGGTTTATCCATTTCACTGGACCGACTGCAAGTGACCAACCCCAACGACACCTGGAAAAACCTCTTTGAAACCGGCAAGATGTCTTTTGATATGGAGCTGGCGCCATTGGCGCGCAAAAAAATCATCATCAATGAAATCACGGTTGCCGACATTCGGGTGGGTACGCAGCGGGAAAGCGACGGCAAGATTGAAAAAGAATTTGAAAGTGACGAGCCCGGTTGGGTAGATGACGCCAAGGCGAGTCTCATGAAAAAAGTGGCCGCCTCGCCAGTGCTCAATCTCGGCATTCTCAAGAAAAGGATCAACGTGGACAGCCTGATGGCGAACTTTGATTTGACCGCCATGCGCAATTTGCAATCGCTCAAACTGAAAGCGGATTCCACCGTGCAAATCTGGAATCAAAATATTGGCAGCTTCGATCCTAAAAATGATCTGAAAAAAATTGCCACCGAAATCGACGAGCTTAAATCGCAGGAGATCAAAGGTGTCGAGAATCTGATTTCTTCCATTGAAAAAACCAAACGCCTTTACAAGGCGTTAAACACGTTCAAAAAAGACCTCGAGCAGAAAAAAAATCAGGCTATCAGCGATTTCCAACTGCTCACCAGCACGTTCAAACAGGTGGACAACTGGGTGCGGGATGATTATAATGCGCTGAGAAACAAAGCAAACCTGGGCGATTTTAGCGCACAAAATATCGGCACCATGTTGTTTGGTGAGAATATCGTTCAACTCATCCTCAATTATTTGCCCTACATCGATTTGATTCGAAAATACATGCCCACAGCCAAACAGATTGCCAGCACGGGCAAAGTGGAAAAACCGCCGCGCTTTAAAGGACAGGATATTCGTTTTCCGCTGCGACATCCCCGGCCCGACTTTTTGATCGAAAAAATCTTCATAAGCGGCGCCAGCAATCACGCAGATACCAGTCAGGTCATCTTTGCCAGTGGCGAAGTTTCGGGCATCACCTCTCACCCGGCAATTTACGGCAAACCGCTTTCGTTGCAGCTGCAAGCGCAGTTGCCGGAATCCCGATGGTACAAGCTTACCGGCGCAGTGGACCACACCGGCAACATTCCTGCTGAACGATTTGAATTGAGAGCCACTGGCGTGAAGCTTGGTGAAATTGCGCTTCCGCCCAAACCGTACCTGCCGTCCAGATTAAACGCCAAAACATCCGAGGTCAAAACCCATTTCAATCTCGTCGGCTCGAATCTTGATTTCGGCATTCAATTGAGCGCCCGGCCGGTGAAATTTTTCTTTGCAGACTCTCTGCAGAAAAACGACGTGATTTCAAATGTCACCAACCAGGTTTTCGACTCCATCGAACTGCTGCAACTTTCAGCCACAATTCAAGGACCGGCCAACGATTTGGCTCTGACCATCCAGTCGAACATCGATAACGTTTTAGCCAGCCGTATAAAAAGCGTCATCGGTAGATCGGTGGAAATGGCGCGCAACGAAATTCAGAAAAAACTCAACACGACTGTTGAACCCGAAAAGCAAAAAATCTTCGCTTTCGTAAATGAAAATCAAAATAAAATAAACAACGAAATAAAAAAGTATGAAAACAGTATTAATAGTAAATTGACGGAAATAAATGAAAAGAAAAAAGCGCTTGAAAAGAAATTGAAGCAAGAAAAAGAAAAGGGATTGAAAAAAGCTACTAAAAAAATAAAAGATATTTTCAAAAAGAATTAAATAGGACTGTTGTAATAATCAGAAATGCTTCGCCCTGAACGGAAAGATGTTTGCAGTCAGCGCAGTAAGACATGTTCCTCCTGAACGAAGCAAGCCGTCTTCTTCATCCTGAGCGAAGTCGAAGGATGAAACAGTCGCACACGAATGCTCCGCCCATGAGTGTCATTCCCCGCTGTGTGGGAATGGCAGGAGGATTCTATTTAATCAACAAACTGTGACAACCACTTAAAACAGCATTTACCGACGCAAGAGGCAAAAACCGCGTCCGGTCCTGTACGATGTTCATATAATCCCGGGCAAGTGAAACCAAGCTTCGTTCCTGAGGATGACAAACAATTTTGCGCTTAATCTTGCTAAAGTTTCGTTTAGTTTTTATATTCAATTCAGTTCAACACTGTTTAAATCAAATCAAGACCAATCGAAAGGAACCATAAATGAAACAAATCATTCTGCTTTTATCGACACTGCTGTTGTTTTTTTCACCCAATCTTTCCAAGGCCCAGTGGTCCATCGGGCCACACGTTGTGATCTCATTTCCTACGTCTGATTTCGCCAACGTTTCCAGCACTGGCGGAGGATTTGGCGTCAAAGTCATTCGTAAAATGCCATCGTTAGGCGGCCTGGAGCTGCGCGGGGATTTTGCCTTTTTATCTTATGGCAGAGATATCGATATCATCAGCGATCAATTCGGCCGGGATTTTCCAGCAGATATTACTCATGAATCCTTCCGCCTGACTGTGGGACCGAATTATTCTTTTGGATCGAGAAATTTTCGCGTGCATTTTGGCGGACTCGGGGGATTTTACTACTATCGCACCAACGTCAATATTTCCACAAATTTTGGTTTTTTCCAGGATTCACGGGAAAACGATTTTGCGTTGGGATGGAATATCGGCGGCGGCTTTCAGTATGACATCGGTCTGGGACCGTGGCTGGACGTGGCCCTGCGCTATCAAACCATTTACGGCGTGTCCCAGGAAATAGACGCCAGGAACGATTTGGGTGAAGAAGTCAAAATTAGTAGAGACATCACGGCCAATGAATTCACTCTGAAAATCGGTATCATCTTTTTTCTGGGTAAATGAACCGGCCTCTCGTCACAAAATTTTATTGTCGCGACCCTTTTGATGAGACGAACCTCTAAAAGCCGAAAACTGTCATCGGTAATATTTGATGACCTCCCGGCTTATTTTCTGGCCGATTTTGACCAGCAATTCGTTGAGCAGGGCTTGGACGGGCTGGGGGTCCCGTCTGGCATCCAGGAGAGGACGTTTATTTTTCGGTAAATCGTAAATACTGCCCTGATACGCGATCCACTGCACTTCGTCGCGTACCTGTTCAACGAAACGGTTTCTATCCAGATATTTACCCGTGGCGGCTTCCAGAATAAAATAGTCCACGGAAAGCCTTATTTGCCTGGCCCGAGAATATTCTCGATAATAAATAGGGGTTTTTTCTTCCACTTCTTTTCCAGAGCTATCCTCAACCACCACGACTTTTTCATGCTCGAATTCTTTGAATGACTCTGGATAGTCTTTTACCCGCACTTCCTGCACTTTGCCCCAAACCACGGCGTCCAGCCCTTCATCGCTGGCCAATTTCAAGATTTCCACTTCCAGCAATTTGTCGGGTCTTTTACGGCGCAAGATGTTCACCAGCTCATTCATTTCAGCCTCGTTGAGAAACTCGGCAAAGCGCAGATTTGCATGTATGGCGCGGTTGATCACTTCGCTGGCAATGAGATAACCGTCCACCGTGTGTGCAGTCAGATTTTGAAACGGGAAAATCCCCACGACCTGCACCGCTTCATCGTAAGCGCGCTGCGCCCACTCTGCCGCGTCACGGTAATCTTCCACATACTTTTGTGTGGTTTCAAACTGTTTCAGAGCTTCACGATATTTTGCGGCATTGAAATATTGCCTGCCCAATTGAAAATGGCATTCGGCAATTTTGTTGAGAGTTTTGGAATGCCGAGGTGCAAATTCCAATATATTTTTGTAAATGGCGATGGCCTGTCGATATCGCTTTTCCGCAAAAATTTCGTCGCCTGCCTTCAAAAACGAAAGGATCGCTTTCGAATGGGAATTGTTGTAATTATCGATAAAGTGGCTGGCTTTTAAATAAGCCCGAGCAGCTCGCTGGTAACTCTGTTTGGCATAAAGCGACTCGGCCCGGGTAAAATGCCCTTCTGCTGCTTGGGAGCGGGCGTTTTTCAATCGCTCTTTTATATTGATGGTTTTCAGAACCACGCCAAATCGATGACAATCGCGAGTAAAACGGTCCAGTGCCTCAAATTCCGCCACGGTCTCGTCCCATTTCTCAGCGGATTCGAGGTTCTGAACCCGGCTGAGCAGCTCATCATAAGCCAACGGCGCCACTTTTTTTAAATGCACCTGCGCTTCTTTAAAATCGGGTTTTTCATGCAAAGCTTTTAAATCGTATTCGGCGGCTTCCACATACAAGCCAACGTCTTCAAATTCCTGAGCCTTTTTATAGGCTTTTTTAGAGGCTGAGCAGGCTGTAAAAAAAAGCAAAGACAGCAAAATGCAAATACCGCTTTTTGAATTCATAGCCTTCTACCTGTTTTGAGTGCATATTTTAAGGCCCGGCCGAAGCCGGCTGCCTGCAACCGAGCCGACACTGCGAACCGGGATTTAACTCAATTCCGTGCCTAAATTTAATCCCGCGAGATGATAAATTTATTTTCACTCGACAACGGGAACGAACGGCTCCACCGCCAGAACCTCGCCGCTTCGAAATTGTCCGACGACAGCGATTTTGCGCAATGCGGACTTGGTTTCCGTCGGCAAGTTTTTGAGAAACGCCCACTCTTCCATTCGGGAGGCGAATATTTTTGCCGCCACCACATCTAATTTTTCAAACAACGATTCAAAAAATCCCTTGGGATGTGGATAGATCACCCAGCGCGTTTTCGCATCGGGTTCTAAACCCGCTTTTTCTTTGGCAATGGTCAGGGCGGCATCCAAACCGCCGAGGGAATCGATCAGTCCGTATTGCAGTGCACGCTTGCCCGACCACACCCGCCCCTGAGCCACCGCGTGCACTTCGTCACGGGATTTTCCCCGGCCTTCGGCGACTTTGGAAAGGAAGGTTTCGTAGGTATCGTTGGTAAGTTCTTTGAAAATCTGCCATTCTTCGTCCGTGAGCGCGCGTTTGTCCGTGAGCATGTCGGCATGGTCGCCGATTTTAACCGTTTCCCAATCGATGCCGAGTTTGTCGTAGGCGCCGGCTAAATTAAAAATCGTCCCGACTACTCCAATAGAACCGGTGATGGTGGTGGGTTGCGCCACGATGGCGCTGCATCCCATGGAAATCCAGTACCCGCCAGAAGCGGCGACATCCGACATAGAAACGACCACCGGCTTCTTCTTCTGCACTTCTTCGATTTCAGCCCACATTTCATCGGAGGCCACGGCGCTGCCGCCAGGGCTGTCCACGCGCAGCACCACCGCTTTGATGGAACGATTGTTTTTTACCGATTTGAGCATGCTCACCACCGACTGCGAGCCCATGGTGCGACCGTTCAGTGGATCGTATCCGCTGCGGCCCGGTACAATGGCACCGATGGCATAAATCAGCGCGATTTTGCTGCCGCGACCCAAACCCACATCTTCGGGAGAAAGCCTGGCATAGCGACTGGCGCGGATGGTGCGCAACGATGGCGTGCGGCCGTCGGTGGCTTCATCCTGCGCATACACTTTTTCCTTCAGTAATTCCAGCACTTCGGATTCGTATTTCAATTCGTCAACCAATTGGTTTTCCAATGCGTCTTTCGAAAGAAAAATACCCTTGTTTAGTAGCGACTGCAACTCCGGGCGTTCCAGGTCCCGGCGTGCGCAAACCGCTTGCAGAAATTCGTCATAGAAATCATTCAACAGCGCTTCGGTGGCTTCGCGGTGTGCCGGACTCATGGACTCCCGACTAAACATTTCACCCGCACTTTTATATTTACCGACGCTATTCACTTGAGGCTCCACACCCAATTTGTTGAACATTCTTTTGACGAAGGGATACTCCACAGCCAACCCGTTGAACTCGGCGATGGAATGCGGCTGTAAAAATATGTCATCCGCGGCCAGCGCAATGTAATACGATTTTTCATTACAGCTTTCTAAAAAGGCGGTCATAAATTTGCCGGTGTCTTTAAATTTTTCTAAAAGATTCTTTAATTCCTGCGCTTTTGCCCAGCCCAACGCTACATAACTCATTCGCAGGTAAACTCCACGAATGCGTTTATCCACGCGCGCTAATTCAAGGGCTTTACGAATATCATGTAATTGAATGTTCGCGCCTTCAAATTCTCTCGAAAAAGCTTCCCGGGAAAAGTGCTCGGTGACCAAACCGGCAAGATCTATTTGCAGGACCGTGTCATCTCTCACCACGGGCCTGTCTTCCAACGCGGTTTTGATTCCCAGAATAAACATCACCCCCATGAAGACAAAAAACCCGAAAACGATTAAAAAAATGATCCAACCTTTTTTTCTTGCCATAATTTACCTCCCTAAATATTCAAAAAATACCAAGAGCTCTTGAATCTCAAATACAAAATGTTGCAATTACTTATCAGAATTTAAGGTAAAAAAAATCAATATCAAAGAAAAATAACTTTGTTCTAGATCAGCAAGCATAGTGGTTGAACACTTTTAAAATTACATTTAGCAAATAATTAGTGCCTGAACGAAAACGACCCGATCTTCACGAAGGCCTCCTGGCCGAGGGTGAATTCCTGCTTGGCTCGGCGGGGCCTATCCTGAGCTTTGTCGAAGGGACGCCTTCGCAAAGAGGTTCTTAAATCTCGTATTTCTCGAGTTTTCGTTCAATCACTAATTAGTGTCCATCCGTAAAGAGTCTTTTTTTGTCATTCCCGCAATCTTTAAGCAGGAATCCATTGTTCCGTTAGGCACGAGATTCCCGATGAGCTTGTCCCTGCATGTTGTAAGCAGGGAGCACTCGGGAATGACGATTACGGATGGACACTGATTAAATTCAGTTCCCTCGTTGATGTGAACTTAAATAATGAAATCTCAAATGGGAATTGCCATAAAGATGTAATAATTACACGGGATTCATTCTGAATGCCGTTTCTGTTTGACCGGACTTCCTGAATTATCCTCCAGTACGATCCTACGTAACTAATTATTTTACTGAAGTCTTAAGCAGGAATAAATTGTTCAATTTAACTTTGGCACCCGATTTGTATTAATCATGCAACCCGTGGCTATGCATAATTTAATACGCTATCTAAATAATTTGTAATTTTAAAAAGGAGGATTCATAACATGAAGAGATTTTTCTACACAATCGTTTTAATGGCGCTCATGGTGATCTTTATGGACCCGGCCGCAAATCTCCTCAGCCGTTTTTTGAAGCTGGACCAGCCAATGACCCATGAAATTCAGGAGGGGGAATGGTTGAGCAAACTCGCTAAAGACTACTACGGCGATGTTTCTTACTGGAAAGAACTGGCGCTGATCAATCGCGCCCCAAACGGAAATTTGATCTATCCTGGCGAAAAGATCATCATCCCTAGTTTTGACGCGATTCAAAAAATCAGAAAAACCCGCCGGCTTTCGGACGTCAACGACCTGGTGGATGTGCAGCAGGATATTCTGGCCGGCAGAATCGAGCATCACATCGAGCCGGTGGCGGAATTGGTCGAACGAAAGGATAGAGATTCGGCCGTGCAATTGGAAACAGCAGACCAAAGCTACGACCAAAGCGCCGCTGAAACGGAGCTCGAAGAACCCTTCTTGAGCGACTCTGAAGAAGGCGTGGCAAGCAGCAACGGCAGCGCTTCTGAAGCCAGGCTCTCGACCCCGATACTGACCGGCCTGGTGGTTCTCGGTCTAATTATAGCGGTTGGCATTATCATGTTAGTTTTAAAACGCAAACGGGCTGAAGAAGTGACATTTTACGGAGACGCCCCCGAAGACGAAGAATCCAACGAGGACGGAGAATCCAAAGAAAAAAGCATCTATTTCTTCGAAGACGTACAGGAAGAAGAAAACAAAAACGGCTCTAAAAAAGAAGACCGTAAATTAGCTGAATTCGCCAACTAATTTTAAATTTTTTGCACGCTCATACCTCTTCCTCGAGTAAACCGGCATCCCGATGCCGGTTTTCCTTCCCGTGAGCAAATGCAGACGGCTCCACCCTTGCAGGAACTCCATCCGCCTGCAACGACAGTGGAGCCCTCTTTTTTTATCTCCTTGCAGAATGCTAATTTGTATCAAATCATTTGTAATCAGAAAGCAAATTTATCTGAGAGAAATCGCGGAAAGGATCACACTATAATGTAAAGACAGAAAGGAAATATAAAAGTTCATTTCGTTCAAATAATCGAAAATTACCGGGTCTTCATATTACCTTCCTCTCCTCCTCATATCACGACACGGCAGCCGGAATACATGGCATTACGGCTGCCGTGTTTTTTTATATCAAACAGTTACAAACTAAAAAAACCAATTTAAAAAACTCAAAATGCGTCCCTGTTATTCTGTCAGAATTTTTTTAACAAACTGAATATTTTGTTCGAATAAAAAAGATTCCACCAGCATGACAACAGGCTGGGTTGTGTTGCAACGGGTGAAAAAAGTACCCTTCACTAATCTGACCACCACGTTTCAATCCAACGTGGATGCAATTCCCTTCAAAATTCATCAACCATTTTTAAACAGAAAATGGTGTGCACACTCAATTCACCTTCTTTTATGGTGGCAGGAAGGTCTTTGAATATAAAATTTATTTTGCATTCTCATTTAATTTTTTTATCTTGCAAAACTCCAGGCCATTCAATTCCAAAAAATATCAGAAAACGGAGGGACATTTTCATGAAAAAGCAATTCTGGCTTTTCGCCATTTTGTTGTTTTCGTTCATTTTTAACGCAAATTTACCAGCACAAACCGGTTTTCAATTAGACGTGGCCACCATCATGCAAGACCCGAAAACCTGGGTAGGTTCGTCTCCCCGAAGTCCGTTTTGGTCCGAAGATGGCAAGTGGATCTACTTCTACTGGAATCCAGAAGCCGCGGACTCGGATTCGCTCTACAAAGTATCCGCACGGGGAGGCAAGCCGACGAAACTCAGCCGGCAGGAACGATTGCAGGCGATTCCGGCACGCGGTGCCTACTCCCGCGACTATCGATTTAAACTGTTCACGCGCAACGGAGATGTGTTTCTCCATGACATCCGAAATAACAAAACCACGCAGATCACCCAAACCAGCGACCGCGAAAGCAATCCGGTTTTTTCACACGATGAAAACGCCGTCGTTTATGAACGCGCAACCAATCTTTTCAAGTGGGATCGCAAAACGGGTGTGACCGTGCAACTGATCGAATTCAAGAAAGGGAAAAAGCAGAAGGAAGAACCCGAGCCCAAAACCGACGCTGAAAAATTTGTAAAATATGAGGAAAAAGATCTCATCCAGATTTTGCGGGAGAGACTGGAACGCCGTAAGCGCTCACGCACCGCACGTGAAGCCGAAAGTCCCCAAAAACCCGTGAAAGTGTATATCGAAAAGAAAAGCGTCCGCAATCCCACTCTGTCGCCGGATGGCAAATTTATTACTTTTGGTCTGGTGAAAAAAGCTATGAATATCAAATCCACCATCGTGCCGACCTACGTCACCGAAAGTGGTTTCACCGAGGACCTCCGCGCCCGCACCAAAGTCGGTTCGCCGCAGGACAAGTGGGAATTTGCTTTTGTGGATCTGGAGCGGGATACGCTGATCTACATCAAACCGGACAGTTTACCGGGCATTTTCGAAGCTCCCGAATTCACCCATAAACCCGTCAAACAAGACACCACCAAAAAGAAAGCGCCCCGAAAGCCCAAAATGCGCTCGGTGTTAATTTTTGGCCCATATTGGAGCGACGATGGCCAACACGCTTTTGTGGTTGTGAGATCCGTGGACAATAAAGATCGCTGGTTAGCCACGCTCGATTTGCCGGCCGGCTCACTGAAATCTTTTGAGCATCAACATGATGAAGCCTGGATCGGCGGACCGAATATTTCCAGCTGGAATGGTTTTGCCGGCGCTGTGGGCTGGATGCCGGACAACCGGCACGTGTGGTTTTGCAGCGAAGAAAGCGGGTTCAGTCATCTTTACGTCAGCGATCCGTTCAGCGGTGAAAAGAAAGCGCTCACCCAGGGAGAATTTGAGATTTACGATCCCAAAATTTCCCGAAACAAAAAATACTGGTATTTCAGCGCCAACAAAGTCCATCCCGGCGAGAGGCATTTTTACCGTATGCCCCTTAGCGGCGGTAAGTGGGAGAGACTCACCAGCATGAGCGGCCGCAACGATGCGGTGGTGTCACCCGATGGCCGAAAGCTGGCAATTCGGCATTCCTACATGAACAAGCCCCCGGAATTGTACGTTCAAAACGCCCAAACCAAGGCGCAGGCGAAACAGCTCACTACTTCCACCACGGAGAAGTGGCGCAGTTACCCATGGCGGGAACCCGAAGTCGTGCAATTTACCACGCGCGACGGCAAACAGCCTTACGCCCGGCTATATCGACCCGACAACTCGAACGGCGCGGCGGTGATATTTGTGCACGGTGCCGGTTATCTGCAAAACGCCCACAAATGGTGGTCGAGCTATTTCCGCGAATACATGTTTCACAATCTCCTGGCAGACAAGGGCTACACCGTCCTCGACATCGATTACCGTGCCAGTGCCGGCTACGGTCGGGATTGGCGCACGGCCATCTATCGTTTTATGGGGGGCAAAGATTTGGCCGATCAAGTGGACGGGGCCAAATGGCTGGTGGAAAATCACCAAATCGACCCCAAACGTATCGGCATTTACGGCGGCTCCTATGGCGGCTTTATCACGTTCATGGCCATGTTCACCGCGCCCGACGTGTTCGCAGCAGGCGCCGCTCTGCGGCCCGTTACCGACTGGGCGCACTACAATCATCCCTACACTTCGAACATTCTCAACATCCCTCAGGCGGACACGCTAGCCTACCGCCGCAGCAGTCCGATTTACCACGCGGAAGGACTGAAAGGTCGCCTACTCATCTGTCACGGCATGATCGATACCAATGTGCATTTTCAGGACACGGTGCGGCTGGTGCAGCGATTGATCGAGCTGGGAAAAACCAACTGGGAAGTGGCCATCTATCCGTTGGAGAGTCACGGTTTCCGAGAGCCGAGCTCGTGGACAGACGAGTATCGAAGAATCTTAAAATTATTCGAAGAAAGCTTGAATTAATCCTTCGCCGGATAAATTCGGGTCATTGAGCTGAACTAAAATTAAGGTACTATCGAATGAAAAACGAAATCATTACAATTAAATTTCAGATTAGTCTCATCTGGATTTCTATCCTGGCAGTGGGTGGATTCTCACCGGTCAGATCTTTTTCAGGAAACACCCCTGGTAACCCAAAGTCAGCGAGCACGCAAATTAATGAGATTGTACAAAACATCTCCGAAAAAAAGCTGGAAGAACATCTGACCCGGCTGGTGAGCTTTGAAACCCGGCATTCCCTTTCCGATACGGTTTCAAGCACGCGCGGAATCGGCGCCGCCCGACGCTGGATTTATGAACAATTTCAAAATTTCAGCCAGGCCAGCGGCGGCAGATTAAAAGTGGCTTATCAAACCTTTGAGGTGGACAGAAAAAATTTTCGTCGTTATGAGCATTTCAAAGTGCAGATGAAAAACGTGCTGGCCATCCTGCCCGGCAGCATGCCCGCGGCCGCTAAGCGGATGTTTGTGGTGGGGGGTCACTATGACACGGTGGCGTTCAATCGCGAAAGCTATTCGGGGAAGGGCCCGTCAAACGGCGCCAACGACGATGGCAGCGGCACCGCAGTGGTTATCGAGCTGGCGCGGGTGCTCAGCCAGTATGAATTCGATGCGACGCTGGTTTTTGTAGCGTACGCGGGAGAAGAGCAGGGTTTGTTTGGCAGCACCTATCACGCACAGGAGGCAAGAAAGCAGAATCTGCAAATCGACGGCATGATCACCAACGACATCGTCGGCAACATTCTGGGCGGAGACGGCAGCATCAACAACACCGAGCTGCGCTGTTTTTCCGAAGAACCGTGGGATTCGCCGTCCAGACAAATGGCCAGACATTTGAAGCGCGTGGCGGAACCCTACGTAAACAATTTGTCCATCAATCTCATTTTTCGTCGAGATCGCTACGGACGCGGCGGCGACCACATTCCGTTCAACCAGGAAGGCTATGCCGCCATCCGTCTTTCCGAACCCAATGAGAATTACGATCGCCAGCATTCACTCGAAGACAAAATTGAATTTGTTTCTTTTCCTTATTTAACCAAAGTCGCCAGACTAAATGCGGCAGCCCTCGCCAGTCTGGCTCTGGCGCCAGCCGCGCCTGAAAACGTAAAACTTTCCCGAACCAGAAGGCCTCCAACTGCGGAACGACCGTTTCGGCAGGGTTATGAGGTGAAATTCACCTGGGAGCATAAGATGGCCGAACCCGACCTGCAAGGCTTCAAAATCGCCATTCGAAAAACCACCGACGCCACCTATCAAAAATATATCCCTACAGGTAAAGTCAAAGAATTCACGCTGACGGGTTATTCCATCGACAACTACGCTTTTGGGGTGATAGCGTATGATAAGGACGGCAACGAAAGCCTCATCGCCGCACCGGCTCCGCGTCCTTCCAGACGCAAGACCCGTTTTACAGACGAACCATCTTCTGAGAACCTAAATTGAGTGATCGAGCATTGATTTTATTCATCACTGGAAGATAGGTTTGAAAGACACGTATTCAGATGGTTTTCCCCACGCCCCGGCAAGCTGAAGAGACTGTGTGAAAACGTAACGCAAGCATCTTGCTTGCGAGTATGGACTGCAAAGAAAACAAGAACTTATCTTAATTTATCGACCTGTTTTAACAAACCATAGGCTTGTTTTACCATGTTTTCACACAGGCTCTGAAGCTTGAACACCAAACCCACCCCCTCAAAAACGCTTAATTTAGGGAAAGGCCAATGCGAGACCATAGACTGGCAGCAGAAGAAGTGTCGTTTCCGGGGCTAATAACTCGGAGGTGTGATCACCGCGATCAATTCCACTTCTTCATCGGTAATGTTTTTTATGGTGTGCACCATTTCACTGCGAAAGTGGATAGAATCTCCGGATTCAAGTATGTAAGCCTCCCCATCCAGGGTGACCTGTATTTTCCCTTTGACCAAATATATCAACTCTTCGCCGGGATGCTGATACCCCCCGGGAATATTTTCATGCCCGGGTTTTGGGTTGGTGATGATGACCTTTAATTTTGAATCGACGATGCCGTTGGTCAACGATTCGATATAGACCTGATTTTTTTTGTCGATGATCAACGATCGTTCCTCCTTTTTAACAAAAGAAACTTTTCTGGAGCGTTCGCTTTCAAAAAACAGGCTCGTCTCCTGCCCTAATGCGGAGATCAACTTAATAAGCGTGGCCAAGGTAGGCGAAGTGTTGTCGCGCTCAATATCAGAAATATGAGTTGTTGAAACACCCGATTTCGCAGACAATTCTTTTATGGTCAGATTGCTCTCCTGTCGCAAGGATTTCAATTTTTTCCCTACATTAAAAGTGTGCGGCATGCTTTAAGACTCCTGGATTGTAAGAGTAACTATTTGAAATAAATTTTCTCCCTTCGTGCTCCATTTCAGAAATGGTTGTAGGGTTCACAAGAGATAATAGCAGCTACCGATCTTCACCCTTCGACTCCGCTCAGGGTGAAGAACATGGTTTTCCAATTTTAAATTGGCACTCAGCATGAAAATAGGTACCCGACAATCAATTTTGAAATGGAATACTTAACGGGAATAATTTTCTCAATCTTTTTGTAATAGAAGTTACACCCGTAAAATATTTTTGTTTGATTCACAATCTAATCCGGCACGATTCTACTCGTTCATTGATAACACAAAAGTGAAATAATTTCTCCAACACACCGGCGATTTTCCCATGAAAATACAGGACGATCAAATGATTACCAATGAATTGATGAGCTTTTGTGGAACGACGACGAAATATTTTTAACTCAAAAATGCGAGTGCCGCGTAGAGCTTTTATATCTTTTTTGTAATTTCTTCTTGACATTTAACTCGATTTTTAGTATAATGTTCCTGATTATATACGATATATCGGATTTTGGCCGTCATATCTGATTTCTTACAATTATTTTACATCGCAGTTAATTCAAGGTTCCTATTGCATTTCACCGAGCCAATTTAAACATTATCTTCTTTTTCGACTTTATGTATTTTCCCCGCACTGTAAGATTAAACGAATCTGGCCAACTAAACTGATCTTTTAAGAAAAAAACTTGGTTCCAAATCTGAGGAAAGATTGCTTACAATTAGCCCGCCGGCAACATACCGGCGCTTTTCCATTCAGAGGGGTAGAGTTGTAACGCAGCCTCGTCGTGTTTTCGTGAACCGATGTCTCAGTCAATCACGGATTTTCAGCATTTTGAAAATTCAGTATTTGTTCAACAGTCAAATTATAATGGCGCCATTTACATTTGATGGTTTAGACCAACTTCCGACGACAATCAGGTCAGTTCATTCTTAACCGATCGGGTTACCATGTAATTAATCATACTGTGATAATTTTAAAGGAGGGATGAAATGAGAGAGCATCGTTATTATCCTCATTTAAAGATAACGTTTTTTCTTATTCTTCTTGCGTTAATTTGGAATTGCGGGGAAGGCCCCACTCAAGTGGACGTACAGGGTATCAACGATCCACCCGATACCATCATTACCAAAAAATCGTTGGTAAAGGTAGAGCTGGAAACGGATACCACCGGTGCCGTTCTAAATCTCAACACGTTTACTTACACTGTTGAGTTCACCGGTCTTGATTTGGATGGCAAAGTAGACAGTTTTCAAGTCAAAATCAATGATGGAGGCTGGTCGCCGTTTTCCACAAAAACCACCGCAACAGGTAATCTTGAATTTGTTTCCGAAGCCGACCAGAACACGGTTTTTGTGCGCGGGAAAGACGATCAGGGGGATATCGATCCCACGCCGGCATCCGCCGTGTTCGTGCCGGCGGAATTCAAAGCCAACGCGCAGCCGTCCACGGCTATAGACTCCGGACCTGCCAACGGGCAGAACACCGGCCCGGGCGTCACCTTCGCATTAGCCGGTTCCGATGAAGACGGATCCATAGTAGAATTCCGCTACTCGGTGGATGGCGGAGCCGAAACCACGGTTGCGGCCGACGCCAACGGCAAAGCTACCGTGGAATTCAAACTTTCAGCCGGCACTCAACTCTCCGACGGCAACCACGTTTTTTCGGCTGTGGCGGTGGACAACCTCGGCGCAGCCGACCCCTCACCCGAAACCCGAAGCTTTTTGGTCAGCAGCGGTTTCACGCCGGTGCTCAGCCAAACCGGCGGCCCGGGTGACGGCGGCGCCTGGTTTACTGGCGTAGGGGTGCCATTTAGCTGGCAGACGACCACTTCCCATTATGCCGGCGCCATCGACCATTTCGAATATTCGCTCAATGATCCGGTAAACTTCACCAACACCATCGCCACCAGTGTTGACATTGCGCCACAACCCGAAGGCACGCATACTTTTCGGTTGCGTGCAATCGATACCGGCGGCGGGATTTCCAATTTGATCGTCGTGAATTTTGACGTGGCCACGCCCAGTTTGGATCAGGGCATCCTGGTTGTCAACACCACCGACCCGCCAACCTACGGCTCACAGATCAACGATCATATCGCCATGAAATCATCCTGGGGCAATCACTCCGTGGCCTTCTGGGATGCTTATGGCACCTTAAAACCCGCCACAGTGCGGGAAACGCTGGATGGCCAGGGCGCAGTACCGGCAGGTATTTTAGGTAAATACTCCACGGTGGTTTTTATCGGGAATGATTTCGCAGGCGGTGCGGCTTTCTATCAGGATACGCCGGTTTTACCCTACCTGCTTGCCGGCGGCAATGTGCTTCTGGGAACCCGAAACCTGTTCAGAATGATCGACAATGCCCAGGCCGACTACTTTGGCGCGGGCTTTTTTAGCGGCGGAGGGACTTTTAACATCCCGGGCGTGGTTCCAGACAATCAGGCCATGGTAGATTTAGGCCTGGTCGCCATGGACTTTATCTCGAATGCCGGCGCCACCACTGCGCTTTTCGATCAACGCAGCTTACCAAAGGCTGACGGCACGCTAATCAGCATCTTTAAAAATGAAGGTACGTTTAGCATTCCCGTTGGCGTGGGCGGAATCGCGGATCCCGATCCGGGAGCCAATCCCACCAACGTGAATGGACTATTAACCGATTTTAAAGGCGTTTTCGGGATCATTAGTGGCCGACCGTATCGCTACAATCACGAAGCTTCGGCCACAAATTACGATATCATCCTGACCACCTTTTTTAATGAACAAAATTAAATCCTATTTGCAACCAATGCCATTCGTGAGCTCGAAATGACAGGTAAATTCAAAAGAGCGTTTCATGCAAAAAAATTGAAGCTGGCCCGGATACCGTCAGCCTTCGACTTATTCTCTGACCACCCGAAAGGAGGGAAGAATAATGTTTAAATTCATTCAAAAAAAATACATTTTAAATATTTTTATCTGTGTAATTTTCATAAGCGGTTTGTATGTTTCCTGCGCCGAAGACGATCCGACCTTGACGCGTTTTGTTCAGGAGTTAACGGTTGAGATCATTGCCGGACCGCAGGCAGGCGTCACCATTCTAAATAACGAGTTTTTTACCTTCGACTGGCGGGCCATTGGCGGCGGCGGAGATATTACATTTCAAATTCAACTATCCGGGGTGGATGCACAGCCCCTCTCCACAACCGAAACCACAAAAACCTACTCCGGGCAACTCGAAGGCGATTACACCTTCACCGTAACCGCCAAAGCTGGCTCCGAAACGGCCAGTGATTCCCGTAGCTTTAAAGTAGGGCCCAATCTTGGAGCGCCCACCGTGGTGATCGCCGGCGCCCGCGGCAGCGCCTCCAGCGGAGGCAGCGGCATCACGCCGGCCTATGCCCCTGGCCAAAGCGCCTTTATAAACTGGAGCGGCGAAGACGTGGATAAATTCGGCCAAATTACCGGCTACCGTTGGAAAATTACGGACGCCGCAACCTTCACAGAGTTCACCATGGCAAATATCGCCGGTTTTGAAGTGCCGGCAACCCCCGCTGTTTATACCTTCACCCTAGAAGCACAGGATAACGGCGGCCTGGTTTCCACTACCACCTTTAACTACGAAGTGAAAAATCCAACCATCGTCATCGTCGATGACAAGCCTCAGGGCGATGTTTTAGATGAAATCGATGAAGACAATTTCTACGGGGAGATATTCGAAGGATTTGCCTTTTCGCGCTGGGACGTGGCTGAACAGGGCGTGCCGGCGTTTGCGGATTTATCTCCATTTGAAGTGGCCGTGGTGTACAGCGGTACGGGTTCATCCTGGTGGCGTGCCATCGGCACCGACTACCCGGAAACACCTGTGCAATTATCGCAATTTGTGGACGCCGGCGGCAAGCTCTGGGTCATGGGGCAGGGCATCATGGAAGACATCGACCGTGGCCATGACAATCCACCAGCCGCCACCGAATTTGAGGTGGTCTATTTGCACCTGGCCGCCGCCACTGGCGATTCCGCCACCGACGCCTCACGCGTGTGGAAACGCGCCGGCGATTTCAGCGGGGATTTAAAATTCAGCTTTGCCGACAACGTTCTGGGCGATCCAGTCAATTTCCCACGCATCACCATGGACGTTCAAGCCGGCGACGTGGAACATATCGTGCCGGATGCGCAATCCGAAATCATCTATGCCGGCAAAGGCGGCCTGGGCGATGTGGTGGGCGATGTCGCCCTGCGTTTTCCCACCGGCGGTACCAACACACAACTGGTATTTCTAACCTTTCCGTTATTTGAAAACAGAGCCGTTAAAGCCAGTTTACTGAACTCGCGGGCATTAACTCAAGAAATCATGCGAGAAATGGCGCAATAAATTTAACAAAACAAACAATCAGGATCATTTAATAATAAACCTCAATAGGAGTCATGTTATGGACGGGTTAAAAAGATTCAGAACGGCCGTGCTCATCAATTTGATTTTAGTGGGTTTCACGTTTCTTACGATACCCACCTATGTCTATTCCGGCACCAGCGGTAAAATTGCTGGCAGGGTCACGGACGCAGAGACCGGCGAGCCTTTGCCTGGCACCAACGTCATCGTACAGGGCACTTCCCTGGGCGCCGCAACCGACGTGGATGGTTATTACACCATTTTACGCGTTCCCCCCGGTACATACCGTGTCGAGACCTCCTTTATCGGCTACAAAAAAATGGTACAAACCAACGTGGTCGTCAGGGTGGATTTGACCACCAAAGTGAATTTTGCTCTTGAAGCGCAAGTACTGGAAGGAGAGGTTGTCACCGTCGTATCACAAAGCCCTCTGGTGATCAAAGATCTCACCTCTTCTGCTTCGAAAATCTCCGGCGTGGAAATTGAAGATATTCCCGGCGTGATTTCCGTCACCGATGCCGTGATCTTGATGCCCGGCGTCATCGGCGAAGGCGAGGAAATCCATGTGCGTGGGGGACGTTCCGGCGAGGTGGTTTATATGATCGACGGCATCGCGGTAAACGATCCACTCTTCAATAATGAAGTCGTGGAGGTTAATAAGTATGCAATCGATGAAGTCGAGCTGCAAACCGGCGGTTATAACGCAGAGTACGGCAACGTGCAATCGGGAATCGTCAACATTGTACCGCGGTCTGGCAGCAGAAAGTTCACCGGCCGCATCGCTTATTTCACCGACGATTTTGGCAGCGGCGACTTCCCTTCGGATGTGCTTTTGAATGCCGAGGATCCGCTGCGCGCGGATTTGCAGAAATATTTTAAACCGCGCGGCACTGGTCTGCGGGCGAACTCCTTCAACACCGACCGCTGGGAATTCAATCTCGGTGGACCGGTTCCGTTTCTTGGCAATCAACTGAGCTTCTTTATGTCAGCCACCGCAGAGATGTCCGACGGTTACCTGCCCAATGAAGACCAAAGCGCCACGCTGACTCATTATGACGAAGTATTTGAACAAACCGAAGAGGTGCATGAAGCCGGCGAAGCCAATGCGGTCTCGTTTACAAATCCACAAAAAGTTGACCACCCATTTCTCAGCAGTTTTCTTGGCCTGTTCGATTGGGGCGGCCGCTTTGAAAACAATCTCAGCTACAGCGCCGTGCTCAACTACCGACCTGGCGCAAATTACAAAGCCAGCGTCAGTTTTTTGGGTTCGAAATTCTGGCAGGACGACTACCGGCATTTTTATAAATTTCGACCGGAATGGACACAACAATTCGAAGGGTCGAATTCCAACACCGTGCTGACCTGGACGCATAATATCAATCCGAAAACCTTCTACGAAGTGAAATTCGCTTACACTAAAAACGACCGTTTACAATATCCGGGCATTCGAAACGGCATTCGGCAGACCCCCGAATTCATGAACAATCGCACCGAAGGTCTGGAGACCATCGACAACAATCTGGTCGGTCAGGGAGACGGCGCCGACCGTGGGTTTGAACAAATTTACACCGATGACAACCCGGATCTCTCGGGCTTTCAGCGCTCCGGATACGATGGCGCGTCCACATGGTCTCGCCACGAAACCGAAGTGTTTACGATTAAAGCAGACATTTTAAGCCAGGTCACCCGCAACCACGAAATTAAAGGCGGATTTGAATGGAAGATCAACCGTCTCGACCAGCAGCGAATAGACAATGGCGACAACAAGGTTCCTTCGCGTAGAATTGACCCGCCGGATAACGGTCCGTTCATCACCTCCGGTGCGTTACGAGATTTTTATGAACGGGAGCCGAACAATTTTTCAGCTTACGTCCAGGATAAAATCGAGTTTGAATCGCTCATCGTGAATCTGGGTTTGCGGTTTGACATTTTTGATCCGGGCTCCGAGGTCTTTGAAATCAATGAAGCGTTTCAAACGGATGACACGCCTAAAGACGTTATCAACGATAAAAAATATCTATCGCCCAGATTGGGAATTTCACACCCCATTACAGACCGCAGCACGCTGTATTTCTTTTACGGACGATTTGTTCAAATTCCGACTTTGAGCCAGCTTTACCGGCGACAAAATCGCTTTCGGGTTTTTCAAAACCAGTTGAATACTTTTGGCAACCCGGATCTGGAAGCCGAAGAAACCATTTCTTACGAAGTGGGCTTCGATCATCAATTGACCGACAATTTGAAAATCGGCGTCACCGGCTTTTTTAAAGACATTCGCAACCAGATCAGCACCGAACAGTTTGGTCCGGACGCCGCGCCGTTTCAAAAACTCATCAACCGCGACTTTGGCAGCGATCGCGGGTTTGAAATCGAATTGATCAAAAGGTACAGCAACTATCTATCAGCCAACATCAACTACACCATCATGTGGGCCACTACGCGCGCCTCGACTTTTCGCCAGGGCGTCCTGGGACTGGGCGTCGCGTCTTTTCCGAACATCAAAGAAGTGCCGGCCGATTGGGACCAGCGGCACACCGTTAATGCCAACATCAATTTTGAAATACCTGCCGGACAGGGATTCAATTTTCTGGGTGCAAACATCGATCGACTTGGTTTGAACACGTTTATTCGCTACGGCAGCGGTTTGCCATTCACTTTGGATGAAGATGCCGATCCGCTGGCGACGGAAAACTCCGAACGCTTGCCCTATTTTCTGACGGTGGATCTGCGTTTTCGAAAAGACTTTCGATTATTTCGAAGCTTGTTAGCCAGCTTTTATGTGGATGTCAACAATTTGTTTAACAGGCGAAACGTGTTAGCGTTGGTGGGAGACGAAGCGCACCGCTGCATCGAATGCACCATTCCGGATCCCGAAACCGGTGAGCAGGTCGTGAAAACCTTCAAACACGGCAACCCGGCGGGCGACGGCAGCGCAGCCGACCTTAACCCCGAACAGTTCGGAGCACCGAGACAAATTCTTTTAGGATTTGGTTTCAGGTTCTAAATGATTGACTATAGAAAGAAACTTATTTAAAAGGAGTATTCCCATGAAAATCAAGTTAATTCAGCAAAGTGTGGTTCTGCTTTTTACACTGTGCTTTCTATTTATTGTTTGTTCGAGCTTGCTGGCCCAAGACCGGTTTGTCGATTCGAAATCGCACCGAAACGGCAAGCTCTGGGTAGAGGTGACCAATTTCGGTCAGTTCGGCTCCGACGCCATCGGCGGCGCCATCTGGCCTGGCTCGGATGTGCCAGGCCAGGTCGCCCGCTACATCAACCGCGGCGGTCTGTTTTTAGGCGGCATCGTGCCTTCCGACGGCACCTCGGGACCCGACCTGAATGAACCCGGCAGCCTCGATACCCTGGTTTCCGAAGGACCGTCTGCCTGGAGTGTGGTGGATTTTCGTGAAATGTTTGCACACTACACCGACGAGCGTTCAGCCATCAAAGTGCGATCAACCCTGCCGAACAGCCCGGATTTTCACCCGGACGCCGTCTCGGAAGAAGATTTCATCTCGGTTTACACCGACACGTTTTTGAGCACCAAAGGCTTTGCCTTCGCACCGCCGAAACACCAGCGCTCGTTAGGGCTGGAGATTATTGAAAAGAGCTACCAATTCAGTTTATCCTTTGCCGAAGATATCGTCTTTTTTGATCTGGTCATTAAAAATATCGGCAACAACTATATTCGCAATTTTGCGGTGGGATTTTTTGCAGATAACGACATGGGCGTCATCGGCAACGCCTCGCAGCAGGATGACGCCAGCGGATTTATGGCGGTCAATTCTACTGGCGATGTGGTGAACACCGCCTGGGTTGCGGAACCCGATGGCGACGACGGCGGCATGGCCGGTGTGGTGGGCGTGCGGGTTCTCCGACCCACCGAACGCGACGGCATGGTCTCCTTCAATTGGTGGATGAGCGACACCGAAGTCAGCTCAAAAGATGACTGGGGACCGGTAACGCCAAACGTCGTAACGGGCGATCCGAATCTAAAGGATCCCATCGGTAGCCCGGAAGACGATCCCGAAAAATATATTTTGATGACCAACGGCTCCTTTGACCCGCCACAGTTCAATGCCGAAACCGGCGAGTTTAATCCCGATATTCCAGCTGGCTCCGACCCCAATGACAATTCGAGATTTATGATCGCCTTCAGCCCGTTGGGTAGTCGGGATTCCACCATCAGTGATCCCAACGATCCCATGTTCGGGCAAACCGTGAAAATTTTTGCGCCAGGCGATTCAATTCTGTTCACCTATGCGGTGATCGGCGGTGAAGGCGACCCGGACGTGGCGCGCGCGCTGGGAACTTTTGATCCGGCCTCCTTCATCGACCTGGGCGTCAATGCTGCCATCGCCGGCATCATGTTCGACAATCCGGATTTTGATACCGACGGCGACGGCTTCGCCGGCGAGGATACCGATGGCGATGGCATCATTGATACCGGCGACGGCGTACCTGATTTCAGAGGGCCGCCGCCGCCGCCAGCTCCACCGCTTACCATTACCACCGGCGACCGTACTGTCAACCTCGATTGGTCGGCTGCCGATCCCAACAGTCCTGGTTACGATCCCAATGATCCCAATTTGCCGCTCAATTTTCAGGACCCATTTATTTCCGATGATCCCAATACGCCAGAAGATGAGAGCAAGGATTTTGAAGGCTTCCGCGTGTTGCGCAGCAAAAGCGGCGTTCTGGGCACGTTTGAAACCATTGCTGAATTTGATATCGCCGGCAACGATTTTGGCCGAAACACCGGTCTGTCGTTCCGTTTTGTGGATCACGTTCCCAACGGTCAGGAATTTGTTTATGCGGTGGTGTCGTTTGATCGCGGCGCGCCGTCCATCGGGCTCGGCTCCCTGGCTACCAGCCCGCTGATCAACTCCACCCGAGTGGCCGCCTCGCCGGCGCCGTTGAACGCACTCAGCAAAGATATCTGGGTGGAGCCCAATCCCTACATTCAGCGCTCGGGTTTTGAAGACCTTACGCTTTCTTCAGACGTTTTGATCGAGCTCAATCGAGAAATCCATTTTGTAAATTTACCAGCTAAATGCACCATTCGAATATTCACCGTGGATGGCGATCTGGTTCAAACACTCGTACACGACGATCCCAACTCTTCCCGTGCACGCTGGGATCTGGTAACGAGAAACAATCGCCCCATTGCCAGCGGAATTTATCTATTCTCTGTGGAGACCGACAACGATCGAAAAGTCGGGCGATTTGTCGTAATCAAATAAATACCCAAATTTGCAACCATCAGAATGAAATAAAGGAGGCATCTCCATGTACAAAGGTAAAAGAAAATTCAGGAGCTCATTGGGCTGGATTGTATTGGCGCTGTTGCTGCCGGTTGCCGGTCTGGCTCAGCAGCCCGAGCAAGGTCCCACCGTGTTAGGGGGTCCTTCCAAAACGGGTACCGTTGGAGCACAATTTCTGCAGCTCGGGGTGAGTGCGCGCGCCACCGCCATGGGTGAATCGTTCGTAGCGCTGGTCAACGATGCCAGCGCAGTTTTTTACAATCCGGGTGCCCTGGCGGAGCTGCCCGGCCGTCAGGCGATGTTCAACCACACCACGCTGCCCGGTGGCTTGCGGCATTTCTTTGCGACCTATGTTCACCCATTTGATGTCGGGACTCTTGCCGTTAGTTTTATTATGCTCACCACCGGCGACATGCCGGTCACGGTGGCATTCGAAGGCCCAACGGGTGAATCGTTCAGCGCCAGCGAGTCGGCGGTGGGACTTAGCTATGCCAAAAGCCTGACCGACCGATTCTCAGTGGGCGGGACCGCCAAAGTGATTTTTGAAGACCTGGCCGGGTTTAACGAGAGAACCGTGGCGTTCGATATCGGCACCCTCTATCACACCGGCTTTCGGGAACTCAACCTAGGCATGTCCGTCTCCAACTTTGGGCCAGACCTCAATTTTGGAGATGAAAAAGATGCGCAAGGCAAGGTGGTATTTGAAGGCCAATCCTTTCCCCTGCCCATCACTTTTCGATTTGGCATTTCGGTGGATGTCGTCAACAAAGAAAATTCGAAATTGATGGTAGCCGCCCAGTTAGTGCAGCCAAACGACAACTTGCGTTACGAAACATTTGGCATCGAGTATAGCTGGCGAGACGCCTTATTTTTACGGGGCGGCTTTAAACTGGACGAAGAGGATGACAAGGATGCCGCTGGCGAGTCCAATGGCTTCTCCGAAAACTTCTCAGCGGGCGCTGGTGTTAAAGCTTCACTCAGCGGACTCACCGGACATTTTGATTTTTCGTGGGTCAATCAGGAATCGCTGGACAATTTAGTGCGGTTTTCGGTCTTGCTGAGCTTTTAAGCTTTATCCGATACATTTACATGTTATACTGTGTTCTTTCTTACAAAATACCCATGCCATTTTACATGGGTATTTTTTTTAGAGCCGCACATGTTTTTACTAACCTGAAAAATTCATAGCCACGAAGTCAAAAAGACACATAGTATTGAAAATATTGAGTAAAATAGAATGCAATAGATTACCTCCGAAAACTTAGTTTACTTTCTGCTTGTTGTAGGTTTATTATTCTTAGTGACTTAGTGCCTTTGTGGCGAAAGTTTATTCTATTATTCTGAAAAACTTTATTTTATTATCAAAGTTTCTGAGCGGACTCCCGCTGCCAAATATCGATACAGCGTGAAAGCCATTAACGCGGAGGCGCGAAGGACGCAGAGGTTTGCCGAGTTTTTAATTTCAATAATCGAGAAGCATTTTGACAATTCCAAACGACCAGACTTTTTGTTATTATTTTGATTATTTCTTCTTTCTCGTACTCCTCTGCGCTCTCGGCGTTCTTTGCGTTTCATCTTTTTATATTATTAACACTGAACTTTTGCATTTTTTGCCAAGAAAAATAAAAAATCGAAAACCGGAAACCGAAATTCGTCGTCTATAGATTTTGAAATAGACAA
>JBHHXN010000059.1:0-27473 GCA_046757025.1 bacterium | reverse complement strand
ATTCCTCGGTAGCTCAATCGGCAGAGCGGGTGGCTGTTATCCCGAGGAATCGGGATGTAGGTTCGAGTCGCATCTGAGGGTTCATTTGAGTTGTGTAAGGCAAGAATTAACCCTTACGTAAGAATAAAATACGTCCTGCTTTTGTAATAAGTCAGTAAATTCCTCGGTAGCTCAATCGGCAGAGCGGGTGGCTGTTAACCACTAGGTTGTAGGTTCGAGTCCTACCCGAGGAGCAAATAAAGCCGACTTTTGGAGATAAAGTCGGTTTTTTATTTTACACCGGCCTGCGATTGCTATGCACCATTTTGTTTACATATTGCATTCGGAGAAATTGGATAGATATTATGTTGGGGTGAGCCATGCACCCGAGATAAGATTATTTTATCACAATTCCGGTAAAGGTGGTTGGAGCAAGCGGGGGATTCCGTGGCGCTTGGTTTTTGTCGAGGAATTTAGCAGCCGAAGCGAAGCCTTGAAAAGAGAGCGATTTATAAAGAAGCAAAAGAGTCGGGTTTTTCTTGAAGAATTAATAGCATCTCCGCCCAGTCATTAGCGGTTGGCAGTTATCCCGAGACTTCGGGATGTAGGTTCGAGTCCTACCCGAGGAACGTCATTATGCTCAACTCATCCTTTTAGGCTTTTTTAGTTAGCCCACCTTTTAGTTTATCAACGTATGAAAATCATTCTAACCCATACGCCGCCTTCACCAGATTATAAACCAGCGCTTTGATCATGGTGCGAGCATCCGATGGATCGATGATGTGTCGGGCAACCAGCGACGCCAGATAGTTGGCATCCATTCGGCGGGCGAGATCGTGTCGGGCCGGAATGGAAGGGAAGGCGCGGGTGTCGTCGTTAAATCCCACGGTATTGTAAATGCCGGCGGTTTCCATCACCTGCTGGCGGAAACGCGTCATGCCTTCGATGCTGTCGTGGAACCACCACGGCGGTCCCAATTTGACGGCTGGATAGTGCCCGGCCAGCGGTGCCAATTCCCTTGAATAGGTGGTTTCATCTAAGGTGAACAAAATGAGTTTGAAGCGGGCGTCGTTGCCGTATTGATTTAACAGCTCGCGCAAATTGCGGGTATATTCTGTTTGCACGGGGATGTCCGCGCCTTTGTCATAACCAAATTTCTCAAACAAAAGCTGATTGTGATTGCGAAACGACCCCGGGTGAATCTGCATTACCAAACCGTCTTCGAGGCTCATTCGGGCCATTTCCATCAATATATGTGCGGTAAATGCCGCGGCGTCTGCATCCGTTGCCTGTCCTTTGAGCGCTTTTGCAAATAAGGTTTCGGCTTCATTTGGCGTCAACTGGTGCGTGTACGGACTGTACACGCCGTGGTCGGTGGAAACCGCGCCCATTGATTTGAAAAACTCCCGCCGACTTTCCAGTGCGGAGATGAAATCGCGGTACGAGCTGATTTCCATACCGCAGACCTCACTCAAAGCCACGATGTTTTCTTTCCAGCCAGGCCCCTTCAAATCCGTAACCCCGTCCGGGCGAAAACAGGGCACGATGTTGCCGCCCCATCCCGAGTCTTTGATTTTTTGATGTTCCTGCAGCGGCGATTCGGCGCTGTCAGTGGTGGTGAGCACCTCTATGTTGAATTGATCGAACAGGGATCGGGGTAGAAATTCAGGTGATTGCAGCTTCTCTTGAATTTGGTCATAGATTTTCAAAGTCGTGTGTTCGTTCAATTTATCCTCGATGCCAAACACTACGGAGAATTCGTGGTTTAGCCAGACTCCGGTTGGTGTGCCGGCAAACAGATGAAAATTTTCGCCAAATATTTGCCATATTTTTCGATGATCGGTTTCGACCACTGAGCCATCTCGGGTGGGTATTCCTAGCTCTTCCAGCGGAATGCCCTGGGAGTACAGCATGCGAAAGACATAATGGTCGGGAATGATGATGAGCTCGGTTGGGTTGGGAAACGGTTTGTTTTCGCTAAAAAGCGCCGGCTCAACATGGCCATGCGGACTCACGATGGGCAGGGCTTTTACTTCTTCGTACAGTTCGCGGGCGATTTTTCGAATAGCAGGGTCGGGATCAAAAAAACGGTTTTCATCTAATATTAATTTTTGTGAGTTGGACATTTCAGGAATTCCTTTTCTTAAATGGTAATAAATGCCGCTCAAAATGTCTGATCAAAAAACGATAATGGGTTTCTTCATGAGCATTTAAACAGGACAGGATGCGCTGCCGGAAAAGATACTCTCGGCGGTCGTTTTGAGAAGTTAAAACTTTGCCGAATGTCACGTGCAGCACCTGACGCGCATCTTCCTGTTCAAATAGTTTCAGTAGCTGGACGTCCGTGTACTGATTAGCCGGCAGTACCTTGTCCAGGCTGGCTGAAATGTGGTAGCTGGCTTTTTCCGACTCAAAGTGTTCTCGGGAAAAATCGAGGATTTCCCTAAACAGATTGGGCTGCACCGCGGCGACGGTGTGCAGGGCTTCCAGGTAACTGGTGCCAGCGGTTTTCACGTGCACCCTTCCTTGCTCTAATTCGCCAATGACTTCGTACACGCGGAACTTGTCGCTGCCCGAATGGATGCTGATTTTGTACGGGCCCATTTTTTCGGCTATCATCAAATGCTTTAGGTATTCTGAACGAAACTCCGACAAATTACCTTTGTAATCGATGCCCTTCTCAAAATCGCCCACAAATCTTGGCGCCAAACTCACGAGCGGGATTTCCAGTCGCCTGAGCTCGCTGGCGATCAGAAAATGCTCAAACGGCGATGTGACCGAATCGGTTTCATCGACGGACAGTTCCAGCTCGGCCGGATGCGCCGGATAGCGTTCTTTCAGATATTGAAATAATTTATTCGTGTGTGCAATGACGCCGCCGTATTTTACCAGGGCGCGATATACTTGTTCTTCATTGGGCTTCAAATTAAAATCAGCGCCGATTTTAAACTGCTGATTTTCGTATCGCCGAATAAAGTTTTCCGGAGAGTCGTTTAACAACTCCCAGGGCAGGTTGTTAATTTGTGCTTTTAGTTGCTCGAACGTAAGTGTGTCGGCTTCGTTTACAACGTGGTCGCCGGGATCGAACGTGAACATGGTGAAACCGGCGGCTGCCATGAGATCGATGTTGTCGGTGGTTTTTAAATGATCGGCATCGGCGCCAAATCCCGATTTGTAGCCCTCCTGCAACACCGCCCAGGTGGCGGCATCCATGACCTGTTCGGGTTTTCTCTGCGTGCGCTGCAGCTCGCGAATGGACTGCTGTGCCAGAATCGGCTTCATGTCGGTGGCCATGATCGCACGCAAATGCGCCGGATTGGCGATTCCCAATCGATCGCCCATACCGAATGAATTTTCAAGACCGATCAAGACCGGCCGGGCAAAAGCAAATTGAGCGCGCACCTGTTCGGCGTTGTCATGCGTCATGGGACACCGCTTTAGCCATCCCGATCGTTCAGAATCGAGGGGCGCAAATTCTCCTTGAAATCGGCTCAAAATTAAATTGGCTTTGTCCTCTGCATAAATGTACAGGAATTTGCCGTTCTCATGGCGAGCCAGAAAAACAAATGCATCCTGCAGCCGATTGATGGATTTAGGATACAATTCAAACTGGAAATTCGGGGAAAGGACCAACGGCACGATTTGATTGCTTTTATAACTTTTAGTGAGCGCTTTCAAAATTTGATCTTTCGTCATTTCTTTCTTTTGTTTTATTTTAAATCGACCAAGGATTTATTTGTAGAACCATTTATAAGATTTCTTTTAAAAATTGCCGAAACGGTTTGGCGAACTCTTTGCGCCGCAAAGCAAATTCCACCGTGGTTTTTAAATAGTCCAGTTTGTTGCCGATGTCGTATCTTTTGCCTTCGATGGTGTACGATATGATTTTTTCGCGCTTCAGCAAAATGCGCATGGCGTCGGTTAGTTGGAGTTCATCATTCGCGTCTTTTGCGGTTTGTTCGAGTGCTTTAAAAATTTCCGGCGTCAAAATGTATCGCCCTGCGATGGCCAGGTCGGACGGGCTTTCTTTTATAGCGGGTTTTTCGATCAACTCCGTGACTTCATTAATGCGATCGCTGATCTGGTGCCCCCCGACGATGCCGTAGCGCGAAACGATCTCTTTCGGCACCTGCTCCACACCGATGATGGTGTTTCGGTACTGTTCGTAGTGATCGATGAGCTGTTGAGTGACCGGAATGGCGGAATCGATGATGGTGTCTCCGAGCAGCACCGCAAACGGTTCGTTTGCCGTGTGTAATCGTGCGTAATAAATAGCGTCGCCCAATCCATTAAATTCTTTTTGCCGAATGAAATGGATGTTGGCCATATCCGCAATGCGGCGAAGTTCGTTGGCCATCACTTGTTCCTCTTTTTCTTCCAGGTGCTTCTCTAATTCCAGGTTGCGGTCGAAATGATCTTCAATGGCGCGCTTACCTTTTCCCGAGATCACCAGAATGTCGTCGATGCCGGAATCCACGGCTTCCTGAACCACGTATTGAATCGTGGGAGTGTCGATGATGGGAAGCATTTCTTTGGGCTGCGCTTTGGTGGCTGGTAAAAAACGCGTACCCAGTCCCGCTGCTGGAATAACCGCTTTTTTTATCATGAAATTCCGGTCCTTTTTTTAGATGCAATGATAAAACTGATTCGAAAAATGCAAATTAAGCGATGTACGGTTTGATGACTCTGGCATTGATTTTTCTCAATTCCACGTGCAGCCGGGTCAACATTTCGTCGTCTTTGTAGATACCGATGATGGAACCGCCGGAGCCGGCAAATTTGGCGGAAGCGCCGCAACGGCGCGCCGTTTCCACCATCTCCAAATTGTTGGCACTGATGAACATGATTTTCTGGCGCAAGTCGAAATTTTCATTCATCAGCGCCGGCAGTTTTGAAGTTTGTTTTTTGAGTAGAAAGTCCCTGCCCTTTTCAGCCAACTCAGCGATTTTACTCAAGTTGGCCAACACTGCGGATTCTCCTTTTTCATATTTCGAGCGGATGCCGCTCAGCGCAGCCCCGGAGACTTTTCCCAGTTCGGTTTTGTAAGCGATGTACAGCTTTGGCAGCAGCGCCGGGTCGATGCGTTCATACAGACCGTGTTGTTTTTCGTTCATGATCGCCTGATCGAAATTCATATATACGCACCCTTCATAGGTTTGAATCACCCGATCCTGCAATCCGGAGTTGATGCCCAGCTCGTCTTTTTCCACGGAAAGAATGAGGTTGGGCAGGATTTCTAGGGGAATTTCGACTTCATAGAATTGCATCAGCGCGCGCATGGTGGCCGTGATGATGGCGCTGGAGCCGGCCAGGCCGATTTGCCGCGGAATGGAAGAATAATATCGAACCGTGAAATTCTTGTTTTTCAAGTTGATTTGATTGGCGTCGCAATATTCACCGAATTTTTTGATGGCGGCTTTGATGAGCCGCGAGCCGCCGTAGTAGCCGGTTAAATGAACCGATTCCACCAGATCGTAAATATTTCTGAAAACATTCAAATCCTGTTGCTGCGGTTCGATTTGGAGCTCAGGCGTTTCGTAAAGGGAGATGTGGGCGCCAAAATTTCTGACGATGATGGAAATGGTTTTACCAAAATAACCGTCGGAAGGATTGCCCAAAAAACCTGCGCGGGCATACGCTCTTGCTTCGATTATCATAAAGGTCTGTTTTCAAAAAAAAAATGGCTGTTCATCGTGTATTCATGATAACGGCCGTTCTGAGAACCAGAGCACGACAATTTAAACATTTCATCTGCTGCTATGCTAAATATACAAATATTTTCATAAATTCAAGATAAATTTTTCAAAAAAATAAGGGCTTTGTGTTAAATATTGCTTGTTTTACTGAAAACTTGAAACAATTTGAAAGGTGAATCTAAATTGGATTTTGCAAAATTACGACTTGATTTTAGTTGGATTTCTGCTATTTTAATCCGTAATTTCAGCAATTTACACGCGGTTTCGGATGAATGATAAAACGCGCTCGACAGTTAAAATTTTTATCTCACTTAAAGGTGAATTTCTATGCAAAAGGAGTTTGAACGCTCGGCACTCAAAAAATACGTCTATCCCATGGGCGGCGGCGTTTGTATTTTTTTAGCGTTTGAAACGTACAATATTTTACCGCTGTTGTTTTTACTGCCCTTTTTCTTAAATGGCATGCGGCAGCTTCCCCTGAAAAATAAGCTGTTGGGCTACTGGCTTATGGCCATTGTCACCAATGTCTGCGGTTACCACTGGATCAGTACCGTGGCCCGGGATTACGGCGGCATGCCCGGGTTCGCAGCCTGGGGACTGGTGCTCTTCTTCAGCGTGTTCAACAATCTCAATTTTCTGCTCTGGGCGTATCTCGAAAGATTTTTTGGAGAGAAAAGCAATCCGTTCATCATCGCGGGCTTGTTTTGTGTGGCCGAGCAGCTCAACCCCCAGGTTTTTCCCTGGTATTTCGGCACCAGTTTGGATTCGGCGTTGATCTTATATCAGACCGCGGATTTGTTCGGCGTGGTAGGGCTGAGCTTTGTGGCCATGACGCTCATCCACATCCCCTGGTGGGTGTGGCAAAATCGCCAGACCTTGTTTCGTGAAAACAGGGCACTGTTTACTGCACAGGCGGCGTTTTTAACTTTTATCGTGGTTTACGGATGGTGGGCATTGGCCAAATACGACAACCAGCCCGGTGCGGTCAAAAAAACCGTGGGCGTCACGCTGGTGCAATCCAACACTTCCATGGAAAAATTTTACGGCGCCCGGTTGAGCTATGCCGAACGTGAGGAGGAATTCCAAAACATCGTCCGCATTTCTGAGAAGGCCATCTCCGAGAGCCCAACGAAAATTGATTTGCTGGTTTGGCCGGAAGGGTCTGTGCATTTTCCCATTCTCAATTCGCCGCAAATCTATCAGGCGATTCGGGATTTGGCTCGCAGACAGGAAGTGTTTTTGACGGCGGGCTCGGTGGAGATTGGCGGGAAGCGTGCCAGCGGCCGGCGGATTTATTACAACACGCAATTTTATCTCAACCCCCAGGGCGAGATTATCGGCAAGTACCACAAGATTGTCTTGCTGGCATTCGGAGAATACATTCCATTTCTGGAGACCTTTCCTATCATCGAAAAATGGCTGCCTAGCACCATTTCGCATTTTACCCGCGGCCGTGAAAAGCCGGTGTTTGCAATCCATGAAAAAATGCACTGGCTGCCGCTGATTTGTTATGAGGACATCATCGTGGGATTTATTCAGGGCTTTGAGCACCGCCAGGCAGATTTCATGGTGAACATCACCAACGACGGCTGGTTCGGCAGATCAGACGCTTCGCACCTGCACAAACAAATGGCGCGTCCACGGACAGTGGAATACCGCAAACCCATTGTACGCGCCCTGAACACCGGCAGCTCGCAGGTCATCGATGCTGCAGGCAGAACCATCTCCAAAGAAACGGCGGTTTATACGCGCGATTTCATCAATGTGGAGTTGCACGTGCCTGAGAATGCACCGGTGACCCTGTACGCCCGTATCGGGAACCTGCCCATCTACAGCTTGATGGTTTTGGTGGCCGTTTTTTGGCTGCGGAAAAAGTTTTTCTCAAAAAGTTCTTCCAAAACTTGACCAGGATTTTCGCTGGCCGGCAATCCGCTCAAAGTCCTTTTCGTAGAGAAGCTACCCAGTCGCCCCAAAGATATTTTTTTTAGCATACCAGGTTAACGTGATGCCGCGCATGATCATGAACAGGGTTAGCGCCAGCCACAAACTGTGGTTGCCGATGTGATCGCGCAGGAGGAAATAAGCCGGCAGAAACACCAGCGTGGTGCTGGCAAACATGGAGTTGCGCATGGGTCGAGTGGCTGTGGCGCCGATAAATATTCCATCCCAGATAAAGCAAAAACTGTTCGTCAGCGGGGCCACCACCACCCAGGGCATGTAGGTCATGCTCAGGGCGATGACGGTTTCTTTATTGGTGAAAATTCTCAAAATTGCCTCATCGAACAAAAAGTAAGCGACCGCAAAAACCAGTCCCAGGCCGAGCCCCCAGCGAAAGGAGTAGCGGATGGTGGCTCGCAAGTTGGAGGGGTCTTTTGCCCCAAAATATTTTCCCACCAGGCTTTCCGAAGCGAAAGCAAAGCCATCGATACCGAAGGCCAGTAATCCGATGAGTTGCAGCAGGATGCTGTTGGCGGCTAAAATGTCGTTGCCAAAAATCGCCGACTCCGCTGTGAAAAAACTAAAGGTGAAAATCAAAAACAACGTGCGGATGAAAATGTCGCGGTTGACGATGAAAATCCGTATCAAGGCTTTGAATTCCAGCAGTAAACGGCGTTTCAGTTTTTTTGCTAACTCGGCATATTTTATGAAAAACAGCCAGCCGGCCACGGCCAGGCCCGAAAATTGTGCAATGACGGTTCCGTAGGCCACGCCATCCACTTTCATGTGAAATATTTGAATGAATAAGACATTGAACACGATGTTGACACCATTTACATATAGCGTCAAAATCAAGGGATATTTGGCGTTTTGCATACCCAGAAACCAGCCGTGCACCGCATACAAAGACAGGGTAGCGGGCGCCGCGTAAATGCGAATATCAAAATATTCTCGGGCGTATTTTTCCACTTCGGGCGTGGCATGAATGAGCCAAAAACTGGCGTCGGCGATAACTACTTGCAGCATAATCAAACCCACGCCGCAAATCACCGCAATGCCAAGAGTACGGCCGAAAATCGAAATGGTTTCTGTGTCGTTTTGATCACCGTACGCCTGCGCTGCCAGACCCGTGGTGCCCATGCGCAGAAATCCAAATCCCCAGTAAAGAAAGTTAAAAATAATACCGCCCACCGCCAGCGCGCCCAGATAATAAACTCCCTCCAGGTGACCGACAAGCGCGGTATCCACCGAGCTCAGCAGAGGAACCGAGAGATTGCTGATGATGTTCGGGATGGCCAGCCTAAGAATTTGTTTATTCAAAACGATGAAATACGATTTGCTTTTGTGTGAAACTATTTGTTAAATTAGCCTCCAATATAGCAGTCCCATTTCACTTATGCAAGAGAGAATCCATGCCGGAATTACCAGAAGTTGAAACCATTCGCCGGGCTTTGATGAAGCAGTTGCCTGGTAAACGAATCAAGCGCATCGTAGTGCGGGATGCACGACTGCGTTGGCCGGTGGAAGAGGGCAAATTGCGTTCGTTGCTGGTGCGCCAGAGAATACGGGACATTCAGCGGCGGGCTAAATACCTGCTCGTTCGCTTTGAAAACGAAAATCGGCTGCTTTTGCATCTGGGCATGAGCGGGCGCATTTTATTTTTAACGAAAAAGGCGCCGCTGGAAAAACACGATCACGTGCAGTTCAATTTAAGCGGTTCCGCCGAGCTGCGCTTTCGCGATCCGCGGCGATTTGGGCTGGTGGAGGCGGTGACTCCGGAGGAGTTCGCCACGCATCCCCGCCTCGTAAATCTGGGGGTGGAGCCGCTTGACACTCAGGTCGATCATCGACAATTGTTTGGGCTGGCGAAAAACCGCAAAAAACCCATTAAAAATTTGTTGATGGATGCTAATTTCATGGTGGGAGTGGGAAATATTTACGCCAATGAAGCGCTGTTTTTTGCTGGGATACATCCAGCAACTCCGGTAACCTTGCTGGGGGAGACTGACTGGAAAAATTTGCTGCAACAGATTCGAAGTGTTTTAAACGCCGCCATCAAACAGGGCGGCACTACTTTGAATGATTTTGTAAACAGCGATGGTGAGACCGGTTATTTTCAGCTTTCACTTGCGGTGTACGATCGCGAAGGCAAAAGCTGCATTCGCTGCCACTCGAAAATAGAACGGCTGGTGCAGGTGGGCCGCAGCTCTTTTTTCTGTCCGCAGTGCCAGGCGAAGACGTGAGGTTCGGGATTGAAGTTTGAAGTTTCGAGTTTAAGGATTTCGTTCTGCAGCACGCCATCATCAATCCATAATTCTTAATTTGTAATTCTCAAATCTTGGGAATAATGATTGAAATTAGGACTCGAAATTCGGAACTCAGAACCCGGAACTTATTTTCGTTTGCGGGCGGTACCTAAATAAACTTCAGCGCGGGGGTTGGAAGCTTCGTTGAAATATTTGTCAAGGGTAAATTTAATGGCGCTGAAGGCAATTTGTTCCCAGGGGATGTCTTCTTTGCTAAAGAGTTTCACTTCCTCACTTTCCATTCCTGGATGGTAATCGAGATTGATTAAATCTGACAAAAATTGCAAATAGATCTGCCCGAGTTGCGGCAAACTGTAGACCGCAAACAGCCGAATGATTTGGACTTCGGCATTGGCCTCCTCGCGAGTTTCCCGCATGGCACCCTGCTCCACGTTTTCGCCGTTTTCCAGAAATCCTGACGGCAAAGTCCACAACCCTTTACGGGGCTCAATGGCGCGCTTACACAAAAGCACTTTATCTTGCCAGCGTGGAATGCAGCCCACGATGATTTTGGGATTCTGGTAGTGAATGGTCTGGCAGTTTTCACAATAAAAACGCGGCATGTCGTCGCCGGGAACGGCGCCAAACTTGACTTTTTCCCCGCAGTGGCTGCAATAGTTCACGCGACAGCCTCTAAATGTTTGTGTGGTTAGGAGAAGGTTCTTTTTGAATCGCCATAATGAAATTTACGGCAATTTATTTCAAAAATCAAGACCGAGTTTTTAGTCTATTACCGCCAAAAACTTTGTTTTTTTAGCAAAGTTTGTAAAAATATCACGCAAAGCCACCAAGCTCGCAAAAAAAAGAACAAATATATTGACAACCAACGTCTCCTTGCAGGAGCTTTTATTTATTCCCAAAACCAGCGATTGGCTTTTCGCTTTTGGGTATTTAATTTTTTGGTACTCACGTTGAGACTCTCATTTTACCCGGTAGGTGTGTTACAAAAACCTTTTCAGCTAATTGTGTTTTATTTGCTACTAGCCAACGGCTAATAGCAAATCGCTTAATTTAAGTTAAAATTATTTTGCCCTTAATCATTTTGCCTTTTTGGGTTGCGGCTTCGCCACAATAGCGGTGAGAATTGTGAAGTGAGTTGACAAGAAGTCGCCGTACTCGTGTGGACGGGCTTTGATAGTCATCGGATGGAGAAAGAAACGCCGGGTCGAATTCGATGTAAAGCCGTCCCGGCATTTTTCTGAAATACCCTTATTGTTCGGCTTCTGCCAGCTCGGCGCCCGTCGATTTTTGTTTGTAAATGTACAGCGCGGTCAGTTTTTTGAAATACTCCCGCATGTCGTCGAAAAGCGTGTAAGCCCAGGGCACGGCAATTAACGACAGCAGAGTCGATGACAACAAGCCGCCGATGATGGTTCGCCCCATGGGTGCGTAAGGAATGCCGATCATCGAGGTGTTGCCAACCGCCATGGGCAAAAGCCCGCCGATGGTGGTGAACGCGGTCATCAGGATGGGGCGGAAGCGTTGTTTGCCCGCCTCAAGAATGGCGTCGTAGCGATTCCATCCTTCGTTGCGCAGACGGTTGATCAGATCGATCAGCACGATGGCGTTGTTGACCACGATTCCCACTAAAATCACGAACCCGATTTGGCTCATCATATCGATGGGGGTACCGGTGAGATACATGATCCAGAAGGCGCCTAAAAATGAAAATGGAATGGCCATGATCACCGAGAGCGGCAGCACGAACGATTCGAACAAAAAGCCCATGAGCAGGAAGACGAAGGTAATGGACAAAATGATGGCAAAATTCACGCTTTCGTTGCTTTCCTGCATGCGTTGGAAATTTTGTCCTTTAGTCCAGGAATAACCGTACGGCATTTCAAAGCCTTTCATCACCTGATCAACTTTTCCAAAAAGCGCTTTCATATTGTCTTTGGTGGAATTGCCTTTTACTGTGAGGTAGGTTTTGCCGTTTTCACGTCGGATTTCACCCACCCCTTTTTTAACGTAAAAAGTCGCCACCGCATCCAGGGGGATTTCCTTGCCGGATTCGGTAAAAAACGTCAGGTTTTTTAGTTGCGACAAATTGCGCCGGTCTTCTTCCCGCAGTTGAATGTGCACGTCGATTTCTTTTTCTTCTGTGTGATATTTTGGCAGGGGAAAACCGCGCAAAGCATATTGCACCGTCCCGGAAATGGCCGTGGGATTGATGCCGTATTTTTTGGCTTGTTCGCGTTTGATCTCCAGATGAATTTCATCGCTGCCCTTCTCGCGGTCGGTTTCGATGCTGATGATCTCTTCGATAGTTCTGAGCCGGCGCTCCACTTCTTTGGCCAGGTGCACCAGGGTGTTGGTGTCGTCGCCATACAGCGTGATGGCGATGGAGGCGTCATCTCCGTCGGCCTGCTGACGCCAGGTAGTGCGCACGGTAACTCCGGGGAACTCCGGCATGCGCTTTTTAACATCTTCGATTACGGCTTCTCGCTGCATGTAACCGCCGGGTTGCATACCGAACGATTTGATAAGATTTTCATAAGCGATTTCATACCAGTCTTTTTTCTCAGCGGGTTTTAAAAATACCCGCAGCATGCCCCAATTGTGAGAGTGCCGCACCAGGATGGTTTTCACGCCGTAGATTTCGCTTTTTGTGCGAATGGTGTCTTCGAAAGCTTGGATGACGCGTTCGGCATTTTCAATAGTGTAATTATCGGGCATCTCAAAATGCAGCCTAAAATCGTTGATATTCCCCTGCATGTCGCTTTTTTGCTTGGCGTTGGAAGCGGCATACTGCATGGAGAGCATGGCAAAAATGATAATGACAAACATTTCCACACGGTGCGTCACCGACCAGGCCAGAATTTTTCTGTAGAGTTGATTCGTGCGAACGATGGCTTTAGGTTCCTGAACTTTGCGCTTACTGACGATGCGGGTAGCGGCTAAAGGGATGAAAACCATGGCCACAAACAGAGAAGCCACCAGCGCCACGATCACCGGCAGACCAATGCGCAGCATGTAAAATTGAAATCCAATATTGTCGTTCATCAAAATCAACGGTAAAAATACCACCACCGTCGTCAGGGTGGCCAGCGTAACCGCCAGCGCCACTTCGCTGGTGCCTCGCAGAGAGGCGTCGCGGTCTTTCTGTCCCTCCGACCGTTTTCGGTAGATGTTTTCCAGCACCACGATGGAATTATCCACCACCATACCCACCGAGATCATCAGACCCATCATGGTGATCAAATTCAAAGACCAGCCGATGAAGTACATCACGGTCAACGTGATTAACAGCGATAACGGAATCGCCAGGATGACGATAAAGGTCATGCGCATTCTACGCAAAAAGAAATACAGCACCACAAACGCGAACAAACCGCCCCACAATCCTGTGCGCTGCAGATTGTCAACCGAGTCTTCGATAAATTCACCTTGATTGAACAGAGTTTCAATTCTAAACCCGCTTAATTTGGGATCTTTTTTAAAGTCGTTTTCAAACCTCTCCGTTACTTTTCGACACAATTCCACGGAGTTTGTGGACGATTCCTTGTAAATGCCCAGAGTGATGGCATTTTTTTTGTCGATCTTATTCCGCCAGCGTCGTTCGGGTACATCGTATTTGACTTCGGCGATGTCTTTTAAGCGCAAATTGTTGCCGCGGATGGGCAGGTTTTTAATTTCCTCCAGGGTTCGAAATTTGCCCAACGACCGCACGAAGATCTTTCTCTGCCCGTCGATAACAAAGCCGCTCGAAATGGAAAAATTATCGTTGCGCAAGTTTTGAATGACATCGTACAGATTTATTTTGTAGCTTTTGACCATGTCCTGATTGATTTGCAGCAGCACCGACTTTTCATCCGCTCCCCAGATTTCCACTTTTGCCACGCCGTCAATTCTTTCCAGCGGTTTTTGCAGGTGCTGTTCCACCAGCAGAAAGGGATCCTCATGCGGTTCTTTTTCAATCAGAGCCATCCACATGATGGGGTCGTCGTCGTTGCTCCATTTGCGCAAATACAGACGTTCGATGTCTTCCGGCAGCTCAGCTTTCACCCGATCCATGCGGTCGCGCAATTGCGCATAAGCCAGGTCCATATTCGTTCCCTGGGCAAATTGCACAAAAGTCCAACAGCCGTTGCTGCTGCTGTTGCTTTGAATCCGGCGGATGCCGCTGATGGTCTGGATTTGCTCTTCGATGGGCTTGGCGATCTGTTCCTCCACTTCCTGTGGATTGGAGTTGGGATAGGGCGTCCAGACGCCTAAAAAAGGAGGAGTGAATCCCGAGGGCATCAAATCGACAGAAATTTGTTTGAAGGCAATGAACCCCACCACTAACAGGGCGATGAGCGTCATGATCACCGTCACCGGTCGGGTAACGGATAATTTGGGCAGCAGGCTTTCTTTTGAGCGAACCATGTATCTAACCTTTTATCTTTGTATTTTGTTTTTTAAATCGGTAAATTGATTTTCAGATTAACCTAATTTAATCAACTCGGTTAAATGCTTCACGATTTCCTTGCCACCAGGCTGTACACCGTCGGAATGATGATCAACGTGAGAATGGTAGAAGTGATCAGTCCGACGATCACCGTCACCGCCATCGGCGTACGGATTTCGGCGCCGTCGCCTAAGCCCAGTGCCATGGGCAGCAAACCCAGAACGGTGGTAGTGGTGGTCATGATGATGGGCCGCAAGCGTACTTTGCCGGCTTGAATGATGGCTTCCATTTTTTCCATACCGCGTTCGCGCAGTTTGTTGATATAATCCACCAACACGATGGCGTTGTTGACTACGATGCCCGCCAGCATGATCATGCCCAGAAATACCACGATGCTCAACGGCGTGTTCAGTAGATACAGAAATAAAAGCACCCCGATGAGCGCCAGCGGAATGGTGAAGATGATGATGAACGGATGAATCATTGATTCAAACTGAGAAGCCATGACGATATAAACCAGAAAGATGGCCAGTGCCAGTGCCATTTTGAGACTGTCGAGAGAGGTTTCCATTTCTTGATTTTGACCCGCCAACGTGTAAGTAAAATCTGCCGGAAGCTCCATAGCCTGGAGAGTGCGAAAGATGTCTGCACTGATGCTGCTCAGGCTGCGGCCGCGGATGTTGGCGGTAATGACGGCCGTACGCTGCTGGTCAACGCGCCGGATTTCCGCGGGGCCTTCCTGTACTTTGATGTCCGCCACCGCCTCCAGCGGAATGGGTATAGCCGCTCCCGGGTTGATGATTAGCCTGTGCAGATCGGGAATGCTTTCTCGGTCTCTTTCCTGTAAGCGAACCAGGATATCGATTTTGCGATCCTGCTCCTTAAACTCGGTGGCGACATCCCCGCGAACTTTGTTGCGCACGATGGCAGCCACTTCTCTGATATTCAAATTGTATTTGGAAAGGAGTTGTCGGTTGTACATAATTTGTACTTCGGGATTGCCGCGCTGGATGTTGGATTTGACATCGATGACTCCGGGAATAGCGTGCATCCGATCTTCCAGCTCTTTCGCGTATTTTTGTAGCTTTTGCAAATGATACCCGTGCAGCTCCACTTCGATGGGGGTCTTAAAACTGAAAAGCACCGGTCGGGAAATCTTCCACTGGATGCCAGAAAAATTCTGCATTTGTCGCCGAATTCGTTCGATCAATTGTTCTTCTTCCACCACCACACTGCTGGCTCGTTTCATGGTCACGGTGATTTTCGAGGTGTGCTCGCCTTCTTCGCTGCTGGTGTTGGCGGTTTTGTCGGTGCCAGATACCGAAGCAATTTTGTTGACGCCCGGCTCGTCTTTAAGAATATTTTGGATTTCGTAGACTTTTTCGTCGGTTTTTTCAACCGGTGTGCCAACGGGCATAGTGACATCGATGTTGAATTCGCCTTGATGTACCTCGGGTATGAGCTCGCTGCCCAGTCGAGGCGCGACCACAACGATGCTGAAAAGAAACAAGGCTCCCACCACGCCTAAAACTTGACCGCGGTTGTTCAGCGACTGCTGCAAAAGTCGCGGATACGCCGACTCGAGTTTTTGGTAGGCCCAGTTAAACGCGCCTAAAAAGAGCGTAGTCGGCGCTGAAAACACCAATCTGAGCAAGTTTGAAAATCCTTTGAAAATGACAGCGGCCACGATGAAAAAGAAATGCAGAACGCGAAACACGATTTCCAGAAAAAATTGGAAAGCAAACTTGATGATGCTGAAAATCGTTGAAATAGGGAGTCCCAGAGCCAGCACGATTTTCTTTTTCCAGTCAGCTTGTTTAAAGCGTGCTTTGATCTTTTTGAAATCGTCAAACAAGGCCGGGGCCGATTGGTTGATCAAAAAACTGGGCCAGAGCTCTTTGAGAAAGGTGATTTTCCAGAGGTCTGGATTGCTGGCGAAAGTTCTTAGCCAGTTTGTATTTTTAAATTTCGTCAAACCTGTGATCCGGATTAATCCTAAAACAGGTACAAACGGTAGAATGATCAAAATCAGCAGTTGTTTTAGGAAGGCGATGAGCACCGCTGCCACGGCTTTGAGCAATTTAAACAACAGTAACCCAATGGTTTGCACAAAAGCGCTGACGCCACCAGTAAGTTTGGCAAGGATGCTTTCTTGGTTTTCATCCGACAACACCTGGTCGATTTTTACGGTGGTGGCATAATGGAAAATGTGCTGTTTGAAGAGAAGGTCGGTTTGAATTCCCTGGATGAATTTCGAGCTCTGGCGGGAGGTAAGCATGGGAATTAAAAACAGCGCCACCGCCAGCGACGCCAACAGGGAAAAGACCACCGTGAGAGCCAGATTTCCAAAAATTTGTCCTGCCACGCCCTCCACGAAAACGATGGGAAAAAACACCGCAATGGTGGTAAGCGTGGAAGCGAACACCGCGCCGCCCACCTCGCTGACGCCGCGCACCGTGGCTTGAATCAAATTGTCGCCTTCCTCGCGGCAGCGGGCGATGCTCTCCAGCACCACGATGGAATTATCCACCAGCATCCCGATGCCCAGCGCCAAGCCGCCCAGCGACATGATGTTCAATGAGACGCCAAATATTTTCATGGGGGCAAAAGTCGCCACAATGGAAATGGGAATCGAAATGCCGACGATCATGGTGACGGTCAAATTTCGCAGAAACACGAACAGAACGATCACAGCCAGAATACCGCCGATGACCGCGGTTTTTTTCACTTCGTCCACTGAATTCTGAATGAATACCGACTGGTCCGAAAGCAGATCCATTTCGAGGCCCACTGGAAGCTGGTAGGCGATAAAATTCGTCATCATTCGTTCCCGCAACGCTTTCTGATTGCGGTCGCGGCCATTGGTACTTGGTTTCCCTTTCGGAACGGCTTTTGTTGTCTTTCCCTTTTCTTCGGATTTTTGTTTGGTCGCTTCCAGTCTTTTCACAAAAGCTTGCTGCTCGGCCGTTCCGAATACCCGTTCTTTCACACGCTTGGCCACCGCCACGATGTTGGCGTCGGCTTCCTTGTAGATTTCAATTTCCACGCTTTCTTTTTGATTCAAACGCGTGATTATTTCACGGTCTTTAAATGTCCTTTTCACCTGAGCAACGTCTCGAATTTTGATCTCTTTTCCGTTCCAGTTTCCGATCACGACGTCTCCGATTTCATCAACCGATTTAAACTCGTTCAAAGTTCGCACTAAATATTCCGTTTGCCCTTCTTTCAAGTTGCCGCCGGCCAGGTTGACGTTTTCCTGGGCCAGACGATTTTTCACTTGTTGAATGTTGATGCCGATGAGGGTCAACTGCTGCTCATTCAATTCCACGCGAATTTCTTCTTCCAGGCCGCCTTTGATTTTTACCGCCGCCACTCCTTCCACGGTTTCCAGAATCCGCTTGATCTCTTCGTCCGCTAAATATCTCAAATAGATCAACGACGCGTCGCCGAACAACCCCAGCCGCATGATGGGATCCAGAGACGGGTCAAATCGCAGAATAAGCGGCCGTTTGGCTTCCTGCGGCAGAAACACCTGGTCCAGTTTTTCCCGTACATCGGCCGTGGCCTGATTCATGTCGGTGTTCCAGGTGAACTCCAGTTTTACATCCGACTGCCCGGCTTTGGAAATGGAGCTGATGCTGACCAGATTGTTGACCACGCCCAGCGCTTGTTCCACCGGGCGCGAAATGGTGGTCTCGATTTCCTCAGGTGCGGTGCCAGCGTATTCGGTACGTACGGTGAGCGACGGATAGGAAATGTCCGGCATGAGGTTCACCGGCAATTGCTGGTAGGAAATCCAGCCGAAAACCACCACGCCGATCACCACCATCAAAATGGCCACCGGTCGAGTGGTAGTAAAGGTGAAGAATTTACCGGTTTGTGCTTTAAAGTCTTGCATTTTGGATTTAAAAGAGTCTTGCATTTAATTTGCCACTTTGTTTTAGATATTCGTAATTTTTAAATGAATGAGTCGTTTTAGTGCTTCTTGAATTTTACAGACTGGGGCGTGATTTGCCTATTTACAGCCGCCATTTCGTGAGAACAGTAGCTCATTTTTTTTAAATGGGAAAGCATGGTCATTTAAATTAAAAGTTTTGCAAATGATCTTGGCATGGAATCAAAAAACCGGCTACCGCTCGGCCACGATCTTGACTTTGGTCTGATCTTTCAATCCTGCCTGACCCACCACGATGATTTTTTCATCCGCTGCGATGCCGGACAGCGATTCGATTTTTTCAAAATCCTGGTAACCCGCTTTCAGGGTGATTTTATGCGCGATGCTGTCCCGCACCACGAAGACGTGAATATTTTCATTTTCATAAATGATGGCGGTTTTCGGAATCAACACGGTATTGTTGTGGGTGTCGGTAATGATGTGAACATTGACAAACATGCCCGGCCGCAAGCGGTTGTTCTTGTTGCGAATGCCAATGGTCACCTTAAAGGTGCCGCTTTGTGGATCCACTACCGGGCTGACGCGTTTTATCCACCCTGAAAAGCGTTCGTTGTTCAAATGCTGGGAGGTAATGTACGCTGTTTGTCCTTTGGAGATGGTTCTGATTTCTTTTTCCGGTATGTGTACCACGGCGATCATTTCCTCGGCGTTGATGACCGTAAACAGCTTGTCTGTGGGCTGGATGCGGTCGCCCAGGCGCGCCAGCCGCTCGCCGATCACGCCGGCAATGGGTGAAGTGATGCTGGTATAATCCAGATTCAACTTGGCCTGCTGCCATTGAATTTTTTTCGCGTCCACTCCAAATTTGGCGGTTTCGAACTCTTCTTTGCTGAGCAGTTGTTTTTCGAACATGGCCTGTTTTCTGGCGTAAAGATTTTTTTCTTGCTCATAGTCCACTTTCGCTTTGGCTTCGGCTAGCTCGTACTCGTCCGCCTCTAATTTGAGCAAAATCTGATTTTTGCTTACAAAATCGCCCTCTTCAGCATAAATTTCCTCCACTAACCCTTGAACTCGTGCGTAAACATCGGTCATTCTTTCCGTTTCAAGGTTCGAACTCAAAAGAATAAAAGAAGAAATGTCGCCCGTTTTGGCAGTGGTGATTTCGACCGGAATGAGCTCCTCTTCTTCTTTGGCTTTTTCTTTCTCATGCTTTTTGATGGCGGTGGAATCCGTTTTGGTTTCGTCTGTGTAGGCGCCGTTGTTGCTGTTGTGAGCATCGCCGTTGGCGCAGTTCATTTGCGCGAATCCTGTCATCAGAATCAACGCCAAAAAAAGGATCATCAATTTGTAAAACATGTTTTTCTCCTCATACATTTTCTGATATTTGAAACCATGATATGATATGGGCAGCCACAAAAAATGAATACGGTTTAACATAATGTTAGTTTCGTAATTTTTTGGCATTTAATTGCACGAAGTTTATTTTTTATTAATACGACCTAAATCTTACAGGATTTAAAATGGATGTAAATAAATTAACAATCACTTACGATGGCCGAGAAATCTTTTTAAAATCAGCCAGTAACATTACGGTCATCCAGCTAACTCAGCCTTTATCCAATCTGGTCATTCTGAGCGATCCCATACAGCGTTTTCGAGTCAACTCAAGCATTGGTTCGCTGAGATGGAACTCCGTTAGAAGTGAAATGTTTACAGAAAAATCCCCACCACCTAATTGAGCTCCGTAGGAATGACTTATTCTACCTCTTAAAATGTTTGCACTGAATTCGAAATGCCAGATGCAACGGTAGAATAAAAGGAGCGAATTTTAAGCGACTTGGTGGAGGGTGGCAAGATGCTGTCGTTAAATAGCGCAAGACCTATTTATCTAAAATCGTTTAGCAAGGATTGTAAATTTAAAGCTCTGGAAAGCGGTTGTGTGTGTGGCACTTAGTGCTCTATTTCAAAATTGATTGTCGGGTACCTGGCTTCATGGTGAGTCTCAAATCAAATTCCAGTCACCATGAATTTCACCCTTTCCCAAACTCGTTTCGGGACTCAGGGTGAAGAGCGGTAGCGGCTATGGAATTTTGTGATCCCTACCACTATTTATGAAATAGAGCACTAAGTTTTCATTCGACCTGAAAGACCGTAACAAACTCAGAGGCAGAAATGGCTGCCGTGCCCTGTTTTTTTGATTGCACAATTTTTTTATTTAGGTTAGCATTTATCTTTTGAATCCAAACCGGGCTTTTATTTTGGCGATGAGCTGTGCGTCGGTCATTTTATCCGACGGTTCGATATCAATTATTTTGTGTGCCAGGTTTTTTCTTTTTTCAAATTCGTTTTTTAATTCCTTTTTAGCGAGACCCGGCCCCAGTAAATAAATATGATCCGCAAAGGCGGTTTTTGTTAGAATGGAGGAGTAGAAATGTTGTAGTTGATGAGCGACGCGATCCTGGTATTTGGGCACTGCTACACCGCCGTGAGAATAAGGCGTTTTCGGCGGAGAACCGCTTGTGGATTTATGTTTTTTTTCAATATTGGATTCAATGGTTAAGAGGGAAGAGTGTCCTTTGTGGTTTAAGCTAACAATTTTAGCCAAGCCGTGGCTGACCCATACACCCACATATTTACTCATAGCAACCTCCTATGATTTTAAGGTAAGATTTTTGAGGTTCTAAAATATAAACAGATAAATTCAAATTGTCAAGTTAAGACGTTTAAACATCCCTCCGGGTTCCTAAAACCTGGAAGGTTGGCGGAAAAGCTTGACAAAAAGGGCTGAATTGTTTAAATTGTTTTGAACTAAATTAACTTCCACACCATTTGAAGCTGAATGCAGAAGGATAGTTTAGAAAATAAAATACAGCAGTTAGCCGAATCCGTAGGCGAGTTTATTAAGTACTGGGGCTTTAAAGAAATTCATGGGCGCGTTTGGGTGCACATTTATTTGTCTAATCAACCAATCACCGCCAAAGAGCTCACACGAAAACTGGGCGTCACCAAAGGGCTGATCAGTATGACCCTTTCGGAGTTGATCGCTTATCAGGTGATAGAGAAGGTGAACATCGGCAACGCCAAGTCGCCGGGCTACCAGTCCAACACCGACCTAGTGGAAGTGATCTACAATGTACTCCGCAATCGGGAGTTGAAGTTAACCACGAAGATCCAGGAAAACATCGATTCCTTGCTGGAATCCATCGATAAAGAAGATCGGCACAGCGCCGAAAAGTTAAAGCGATTGCATGAAATGACGGGCTTTGCAATTGAGAGTTTGAAAAAACTTTTAGAAAATAAGGTCATTTCAACCGATCGCTTTAAATTGCTGATGAAATTGATTTCTTGATGCGCATGTAAACGGACATAGTTTCTGAGCTTTTTCGCAGAAGCTGCTGCGAAAAGATGGCCCCGACAGGCGTCGGGGTAAAGCGAAAAAAGGAAATCTGAAACATTTCGATTGCAGAATACGGATTTCGGAATTAACGTGTAAATAGTTAACCTGCACAATCCACAATCCACAATCTGAATACTTCAATTTGTTTCGATACTTGATTTTGGACACTACCACATAGTGATAAAAAGTTGTCGATGTTTGACGTTGAGCGACTAATTTTAATTCAGATACGGTTTTTTTAAGGAGGGCATTTCTATTTTGATGGAAAAGGGAAATAGAACCACAGATAAGCGCATTCTGCCGCACATGCGTTATCCGGAAAATTTTAAAATGCATTATTACGCTGCGATTTTGAATCGCTTGCCCATTGCCATCTGGCGCTTGCCGAACAGTCGCGAGCAATGTGCCGTTGTCAATTTTGACGGCGCCTACTCGAGAATAAATCTTGATCTAAACGATGCCGCTGCGGGCTTTGTACTCACGCCGTTTTTTAGTCAAGAAGAAAACACGTCTGTATTTATTGAGGGTCATCTCTATTTACAAAATTCAACGGCTGAGACCTTTCTCGCAAATAATGAAAATGGTCATTCACGACTGTTGGCAAACAAAAGCCGTTACGAGCAAACCGTTGATGAGCTGAGCCAAGCATTTCAAAGCAAAAACAACGGTCTTGACCGAATACTCACCAGTAAATGGTTTGCCGCGGCTGAGACAAAAAATATTCCATCTGTGAGCAACGACGATTACTGCCAGTGGGTTGAAAAAGCGGTGGCATCCATCCGCCGCACCGAATTGGAAAAGGTGGTCATTTCCCGCTGTGTTGAGTACAATTTGCGTCAACACTTCGATCCGTTTGTGCTGTACCATAAATTGTGTTGTGAATATCCCAATGCCTTTATTTCGCTGGTGGCGATTCCAGAGATGGGTACCTGGATTGGGGCTACTCCCGAACTGTTGATAAGCGTGAGCGATGAGGAATTGATGACCGTGGCGTTAGCCGGTACGCGCTCTGTGGAAAAGACCAATGATAAGGACTGGGGAAAAAAGGAGCTTGTGGAACAAGCCATCGTCAGCGATTACATCCGAGAGTGTTTTCGGCAACAAGGCATTGCTGATTTTAAGGAGGCGGGACCCACCACCGTGCAGATCGGCAACCTGCTGCATTTAAAAACCCAATTCGGATATCATCTGGCACAGAATAGGCGGCAGATAGACATCAATCGATTTTTAACAGACTTGCATCCCACCCCCGCGGTTTGCGGTGTTCCCAAAATGATGGCGTATCGATTTATTCAGGAAATGGAAACCCATGATCGCGAGCTGTACGCAGGATTTTTGGGTCCAGTCAATTTGCATGGCCATACGCAACTGTTTGTCAACTTGCGCTGTTTGCAGCTTTTGCCTACTTCAGCAATCCTGTACGCCGGTTCCGGCATCACCGAGGATTCCATTCCAGAAAAAGAAGGCGTGGAAACGGAGCTCAAGCTCAAAGCCTTGCTGAATATTCTCAATTCAAAGCACCAGTTTCAGGGATCCGTTGAGGAATATTCGGAATCAATTTCTGTGACTGACCGGGTGCTCTGTGATGACCAATTTTAAGCCGTCAATTGTCCAAATCGCTGAAATTTGTGCTCGAAACGGCGTAAGCAATTTCATCATTTCTGCCGGTTCCCGTTCTGCACCCCTCACGCTGGCCTTTGTGCGGCATCCGAATTTGACCTGCCGTACCGTAGTGGACGAACGCTCTGCTGCCTTCATCGCACTGGGTCTGGCGCAGCAATTGGAAAAGCCGGTGGGCCTGGTTTGCACTTCTGGCACGGCGGTGTTGAATTATGCACCGGCCGTCGCCGAGGCGTTTTATCAGCAAATCCCTCTCCTTGTTTTCACAGCAGATCGCCCGCCAGAGTGGATCGATCAAAATGACAATCAGACCATTCACCAGAGAGAAGTTTTCCGGCCGCATTGTCGCGGCAGCTTTGAGCTGCCGGTGGATACCTCGCATCCCGATGCCAGATGGCACAGCGAGAGAATTATCTCGGAGGCCATCCATCTGAGTCTGCAACCGGTGGCCGGACCCGTACACATCAACGTGCCGCTGCGTGAACCTTTGTATCCCGATTCCGAATTCAATTATCACGAGGATTGCAAAACCATTTTTCCGACGCCTGCCACGCGGGTTCTTGAAGATGCGGTTTGGTCCGAGTTGATGACGGTTTGGCAGACGGCCAGCCGGCGTCTGATCCTGGGCGGCTTGAACAAACCCAGCCCTGCGCTTGCCGACGCCTTAACTGCGCTGCAACAGGATGAACAATCCGTTTTTATCGGAGACGTTACCAGCAATTTGCACGGTGTGCAAAAAGTGTTTTTTTCGGATTTCATTACGGGAACCGATTCAGAATCGTTATTGCATGAATTGGCTCCGGAGCTGCTGGTGAGTTTTGGTGGACCGGTGGTCTCCAAAAATCTAAAGTCGTTTTTGAGACGATTCAAGCCCCAAAACCACTGGCACATTCAAACCGACTTCCGGTTCATAGATACGTTTCAATCGTTGACGCGGGTGGTTCCAGTTTCGCCAGAGTATTTTTTTACTAATTTAGCGGGATTGGCAGATTTAAATAAATCCGACAAAAAAACTCAAACAACCCCAAATCTAAATACCTTTTTCGGTGTTTGGTCGAAATTGGACCACCGAGCCCGGCAGGCGTTTAAGACGTTTCTACAGCACTTGCCGCATTGTGAATTTTCCGTCATGAATTTACTACTACGCTCACTACCTTCAAGCAGTCAGGTGCAACTGGGCAACAGTTTCATCGTACGATTGGCAAATTTTTTGGGACTTGAGCCCACCTCAAAAATTCGGGTAAATTCGAACCGCGGTACCAGCGGCATCGACGGTACCTTGAGCACGGCGGTGGGTGCGGCTCTGGCCACCGAAGACCTTACCACGGCCATCATCGGCGACTTAGCGTTTTTTTACGATCGCAACGCCTTGTGGCACCGCTACCTGCCGTCGAATCTGCGCATCGTCGTGATCAACAATCAGGGTGGTGGAATCTTTCGAATTTTGGACGGCGCCCGGGATTTGCCTGAATTAGCCGAGCATTTCGAGGTGGAGCATGGTTTAACCGCAAAAAACACCGCTCAGGATCACGGACTGAATTACCTCGCCTGTGATTCGCTGGCGACGCTTGAACGGACTTTAAAGGAAATTTTTTCGCCCGCGGAAAAACCAGCGATTCTGGAGATTCTTACGGACAAAAAAGTCAACACAGACACTTTTTTGCAATTTAAATCCATGATGAAGGAGTTTACATGAACGACCAAAAAATAACGTGGGAAACGTTAAAAGAGTTTGAAGATATTCTTTTTACCTACCACAACGGCATTGCCAAAATCAGCATCAACCGTCCGCAAGTGCACAACGCTTTCCGACCCAAAACCGTGTTCGAGCTGTCTGAGGCGTTTGAATTGGCCCGACAAAACACCGAGGTCGGCGTAGTGATTCTCACCGGCGAAGGCGGCAAGGCGTTTTGTAGTGGCGGCGATCAACGCGTGCGGGACGTGGGCGGCTATGTGGGCAAAGACGGGGTACCGCGATTGAACATTCTGGATGTGCAGAAACAGATTCGCTCCATGCCGAAACCGGTTATCGCTATGGTGGCGGGCTGGGCCATCGGCGGCGGCCACGTTTTGCACGTAGTGTGCGATCTGACCATCGCCGCTGACAACGCCCGTTTCGGCCAGACCGGACCCAAAGTCGGCAGCTTTGACGGCGGGTTTGGCGCCTCTTTTTTAGCTCGCTGCGTGGGGCAGAAAAAGGCCCGAGAAATCTGGTATTTGTGCGATCAATACGACGCACAGGACGCACTAGACATGGGCCTGGTGAACAAAGTCGTGCCTTTGAAAGAGTTGGAGAGCACCGCAGTGGAATGGTGCAACAAAATTCTTTCCAAAAGCCCCATGGCCATTCGATTGCTGAAATCCGCTTTTAACGCCGAATTGGACGGACAGGCCGGGCTGCAGGAACTGGCCGGCAACGCCACTCTGCTCTACTACCTCACCGACGAAGCCAACGAGGGCAGAAAGGCGTATGTGGAAAAACGGCCGCCAAATTTTAAGAAATTTAAGCGGTATCCCTGATTTGATCGACTGGCATTAATTAAATTTAGAAAAGCTAACTTGTTCAGCTATTTGCCTTTCGCTGTTGGCTTTTGCCTTTTGCCTTGTCAACCTGATGACATATCAGATAAAAATATTAAAGTCTTACAGTCGCCATTAAAGACAGAAAAGAGGGTAAATAACTTTATCAGCAAATTCAAAATCAATCGCTAAAAACCAACAACTGATAAAATAAAAAAGAAGGTTTATTTAAAATACCAAATCTGATGCAGCAAAAAAAATCCAACATCAAAATCTGGTTTTCGGCCTTGCGGCTGCGAACTTTGCCGCTGGCCACGGCCAGCATTTCCCTGGGGTGTTTTTTAGCCGCCTCTGAAAATAACTTTAATTGGCGGGTGGCGGCACTTTGTTTCGCAACCGCTATCATCCTGCAAATCCTTTCCAATTTGGCCAACGATTACGGCGACAGTCTGCACGGCGCCGACGGCTCGCATCGCAAGGGACCGCAAAGAGCCGTACAGTCGGGCAAGATCTCCAAAGCGGCCATGCGAACCGCCCTGGTGGTGTTTATTTCACTGGCGCTCATGGTAGGATTTTTGCTCATCAAAAATGAGAGTCTTTTATTTTATGCAGCGGGATTGGCGGCCATTCTCGCGGCATTAACCTACACAGTAGGGCCCAACCCGTACGGTTATGCTGGATTGGGCGACATTTTCGTCCTGATCTTTTTTGGCATCATCGGCGTGTTCGGTTCCTACTATTTACAGACCCACCGCTGGAATTTACTGGTGCTGTTTCCGGCGCTTGCCTGCGGCTTGTTCTGCGTGGCGGTTTTAAATATCAACAACATCCGCGACATGGCCTCGGATCGATTAGCTGGAAAATTTACCATTCCTGTGAGGCTGGGTGAGAAGAACGCCCGTATTTATCACTGGCTGCTCTTGATCATGGGCATGGTGTGCGCGCTCATTTTCACCCTTTTGACCTTCAAAAGCCCCTGGCAGTTTTTGTTCCTGATCAATATTCCGCTTTTATTTTTAAACGGTTATGGCATTTCGTTGAAATTTGAAGCAGCCGAAATCGATCCTTATTTAAAACAAATGGCGATCATCACACTGTTGTTCAGTTTCAGTTTTGGAGTAGGCATTCTGTTTTGAATTCATACCACGCTGAGTACAAAAAAGTTACCCTGAAATTCATCAAACCCATGGGCCCCTCCCGCGGGATTTTGTATGATCACCAAGTGTTCATCCTGGGCTTGCAACGAAACGAATCCCCCGGCATTCTGGGTCTGGGTGAAGCTTCGCCGCTAAAAGGTTTGAGTGTGGATGATCGGGATAATTTTGAAGTCAAATTGGCCGAGGTTTGTACGCGGATAAATGGCGGAGGTCTGTATTAGTAGTCCCATTCCCATCGCCCTGGATGAAGAGCTCATTGGCGTGAGCGATTTTCAAAAAAAAACCGAGTTGCTGCAAACCATCCAACCGGCGTTTGTCATTCTCAAACCCACGCTGCTCGGGGGAATCGGATCCAGCATGGAGTGGATTCAAATTGCCACTAGTATCGTGTCAAGAAAATAACGTTGGATATAATCGTTTTAACTTAATCCTGGCGTCATCAGATGAGAAGCGCCAATCGACTTTTGACTTGAGAAAATTACGCTGATTTTGCCATTGATTCACTTCTCGCTCAAATGTTTGTTTGTCAGGGATTCTGCGATTTAGACATTGGGTTGAAAGAATCTTTAATTCGA
>JBHHXN010000058.1:0-27493 GCA_046757025.1 bacterium | reverse complement strand
GTGGAATACACCACTGCTGTTTCAGCCACGGTTTAAGTTCGTTTTTTTTAATGTTTGGCGGATAGCTTCATGCGAAATGTTCTCTACATATCCGAGTTCGACTACCTTTTGTGCCAACAGACGTAGGGTCCACCTGGCTCGACCCTCTGGGGGATCACTGCACGAAAGAGCAATCAGATGGGCTTCCACGTCACCATCAATTTTTTTGCGAGAAACTTTCTGCTTATATTCTCGCCGAGCTAAAACGGCATCGAATCCTTCTTCTACAAGCTGTTTGCGAACTCGTTCGACCGTCTGCACAGTTACATCGAATGCTTCGCTAATTTTATCATCGGACCATCCTGGACCGTCATCGCTCTGGTCTGCCTTAAGCAATATTCGCGCCCGAGTAAACATTCGTGCCGGACCGCGACCTGAGGTTGTCAACTTCTTTAATTTCTCACGCTCATCTCTGGATAATCGAACAACGTGTTTTTTCATTGCTCACCTCAAAGCTTTTGTCAATAATATGGCTTTGAGGTAAAATAATACAAAATAGGTTAAAAATCAACATAAATACCCAATCTTATTAACTTGACATGACATTAGAAGTTTGTCAAAGAATGAAATCATTCAAATCTTATATACCTGTTCTTTTTGTAACAGGCTATGCTATGAAAGCTCAGTTAAATGAATTGAGTAACTTAAGACAAGAAGATATCAGGATACTCCAAAAGCCTTATACAAAAGAAACTCTCGGAACAACCGTACGTGACATATTGGACTCACGTGAATAGGAGAAGCCATCATGGCAACAGTTTTGGTAATCGATGACATTGATGATACTCGCGACGCTATTCGCGAAATGTTGGAAAGAGGGGGTTATGAAGTTCTCGAAGCTTCAAATGGCAAAGAAGGTATGACAATGATCGAACAACACGATCCTGACGCGGTCGTTACCGATATCCTTATGCCGGAAATGGAAGGGATAGAGACTATAAGAAGCATAATAAGAACCAATCCTGAGTTGCCTGTGATTGCAATTACCGCATCCATGGATACCCCTTACTTGGAGGTGGATTTAAAAGTTGGCGCTGTTGGCGGACTTTCCTCAAACCTTTCAAACAGACCGAATTACTACGTGCTGTACAGAATGCATTAGCAAAGAGAGACATATAGTCCACTAATGTCTCTAAGAAAACTTCAGTTCCTGACAGATCTGTATTTAGTCAGGCGGGTGATAGCAGTCCGTAGATTGCTACGATTGATATTCCATGGGATACCAATGAATAAAAAAGTGAGAACATCAAAAGTCAAGTCCTAACAAAAATTTCCAGCGGATTGGGCTAGCGTGGGAGGTTTTGCAACGGTTATTTCTTCGGTAAAGTTTTGTTGTAATGCTAAATGCTGTGCATCAAATCCGCCCAAGCGCTGAAACTTGGCGTTTTCTTGAAAGGCCAAATTCTATCGACCATAGCTCTCCAGGAGAATTAACTCTCCTCAACGACTTTTGGGGTCAGACATTAATTATCGCCTCTGTTTACTATTTCTTACTATTCAAAAAGGCCTGCCCGCTTTCTTCATTTATTCCTGATGAAGGTATATGTTCCATATCTGTTTTGCGATAAAGTTCATCTCAAAATAGACCGATTCTGATTATGAAATCAATTTAACAAATCAAAATACAGTTGATAATTCACCCGTAAAATTGTACATTCCGGCCAGAAAAAAGCTTATAAAAGAAAGGAAACCATGTCTACAAACACCAAAAGGAATTTTCAATTAACGCTTAATATTGGCTTTTTTACTGGAGCAATTTACGGTTTGTTTGCCGGCGCCCTGACTCTTTTTTCCTATCACCAGCTGATCCCTGATATTTTCATCTTTCCTATTTATTCCGCGGTTTTTTACGGGATCGTCGGATTGATGTGCAGTCTGCTCATCACCACGCTTGTGACCGGGCTTTTTCACGTCTCCGGAATTCAGCTCTACGAAAACCTGCTTTTTGCCGTAAATATTGGCTGGCTGGCTTCCTCTTTTGTCTTGTTTATGAAAATGGATAGAAGCTCGGTTCCTACGCAATTGGCCTTTTTGAACAAACTGGGATACTTCGGGATGGGATTTTTATTAATAGGTTTGTTTTTTCTGCTGGCCATCTGCATGCTCATTGCCAATCGCGTGATACTCAAAGGGGCTTTCGCCAGCAGCAAAAAATGGCTGTGGAGCTTCGCAGCGATGTATGCAATTCAGGCGGCGCTGTTCATTTCTGTGGACTATTTTAAAAAAAATGATGCTGTGGATTCAGCCGCGGCATCTAATGCCAGCGCGAAATTAAACAGCATGGCCGCCAAAACCAACGACACCAAAATCCTGCTCATCGGTGTGGATGGCGCAGATTGGCAAATACTGCAAAAACTAGTGGACGATGGCGAGGTGCCGAATTTTTCCCGGCTCATACAGCAGGGCGTTTACGGCGATTTGAAAACCTACAAACCTACGAAATCGCCGGTGATCTGGTCGTCCATCGGCACCGGCAAATCCATGCACAAACACGGCATCCTGGATTTCGTCTGCCGAAAAATTCCCACGCTCAATACCTTGTTCTGGAACTACTATCCACTGATGTTTGGGGCCAGCGAGTTTCTGGACCTGGTTGGGATTCAGACCTTGCCGGTGAACAACCATATACGCAAAACCAAGGCGTTCTGGAATATTCTGAACGACGTGGACATTCCCGTGGGCGTCCTCGGCTGGTGGCCTACTTGGCCCGCGGACGAAGTGCTGGGGTTTATCGTCTCCGACCGCTTCATGTGGGACACCGTAAACGAGACGCTATCCAGCCATTTCGGCATGACCTACCCGGACACACTCATCGATGAAATACAGGACAAACTGCTGTCCATGGGGCAGTTCAAACAGCAAGCCAAGCTGTTGCGATTTGTGACGCTGCCAGAAGCGGTAGCGGAAAATGTCAAAAACGAAATCGATTCTTTGAAAATCGGTCCGAGAAATTATCACAATCTGTACACGGATGACCATTTAAAAAACGCCTTGTCGTATCTCGGCTGGATTTATTTGCGCGATCAAAATAAAAAGAATTTAGGGCTCTATCTGGGGAAAAAATTTCAGCCGCAGGTGTACGCCATTTATTTAAAAGGCATCGATCCGGTGCAGCATGCTTTCTGGCGCTGGACCCGGCCCGAGGATTTTGACGACATTCAACCCGTCAATCTGGCGCTGTTTCAAAATACCATTCGCGAATACTACAGATATACCGACGAAATTTTAGGGGAGCTGTTGACTTTAGCCGACGACAGGACCATGGTTATGATTCTCTCGGACCACGGTTTTGAATCGAGTCCTCGGGACGGTTTCTGGAAATCCGGCGGCCACGGGAATCCGGTAAAAGGCGTTTTTATTCTTTCAGGAAAAAATGTCAAAAAGAATCATCGAATCGAGAAAGCCAGCGTGCTGGATATCACGCCCACACTGCTTTACAACCTGGGGCTGCCCATCGGCCGGGATATGGACGGCCAGGTATTAACGGATGTTTTCGAAGAAGATTTTGTGCAGGACCACCCGATTGAGTTTATCCCCACCTACGATGCCTTTAATTTTCAGCAAAGCCGCAAACCGCTCACATCGACTTCGGATGAAAAACTGAAGGAGCATTTGAAGAGTTTGGGGTATATTAAATGAATTGTATCTTAGTGCGGTATAGCCGCAAATGAATGGAATACGGATTTAACAGATTGAACGGATTGACACGGATTCGATTTTGATTAAAACCATAAAATTCAGGAACAGCACAATTAACATCCCTTTGATTCGAGACCTTCATTCGTTCAGAGCCCTTAAATCCGGGTCATCCGCGTTCTTTTTTCTGCATTTTTATGCAAAAGTTTAGTAGTAATACTATAAATGTCCGGTTTAGAAATCTTCAATGAGAATCTGGACCGCGCACCACCAAATTCCCCATCGAGAGGAATTCCACTAAGCGTAGGGGGTGCCTACCGACTGGCAACCAACCCAAATCACCAAAACTATAAACTGATCCTGAATACTGTTTTTTCGCAAGTTTATCTTCATTTCAAGTTTTCTGAACCGGACACTCATAAAAGTATATCTAATTCAAACGCGGGATTAACTTTCCTGAATTTATTTTCTCAATAAATAATCCTCGACATTCTATTCTGTTTGTACGGTTGTCAACTATGATCTTACCACTCACATCGAAATCTGCTTAAGTCAAACTCGTGTGCCCCGATGGGCGAGCCCGCTGGCAGCTTCACGGGCCTGGTGAATTCCATCTTAAGGGGATCTTTCTGAAAACGTCGAATTTGCGAGATTGCAAAATAGAAATGCGCTTTTTGATTTTCATCTTTCATCTTGTTGACTTTTCCATTCAACCAGTTTTTCAATTCCTCCAGCTTTAGCGCGGCCACGGCCCGCACCTGTGTGGCGGCGTCGCGATTCGCTGCCAGCGACATCAGATTATTCAGCACCACCGCATTCACCGTCCTTTGAATCTCCGCCTGATAGCCCGATTCAGGCGAAGATTTCCAGGTGGCTTCCAGCAGTTTGTCCATCACCTCTTGCAATCCAGGGTGGCTCGTATCTCTGGCATGATATTCAATTAGCCGAGCTGCTCGTGCGGGATTGAGCACAAAGGAAACCGTCAAATTAGCCGCTGTTTCGGCTGCCGCCAACGGATCAAAGGTCAGTTGCGTGCGGATATGAAAGGTCTCTCGGCTGCGGCGGTAGCCATAAGCGCGAGGTGGAATGAGGTTCAGTATCCGTTCCGGCAACGCCAGATTTTCGGGAGCGATGGTATGCAACAGCGCGTCCAGAGCCTGGCGCTGCTGGTGGGGTGGAATCATTTCCGTGATTTTCTGGCCATCTCCCCGGACCGAATAGGTGTAATACAGACCGCCCAGCAATTTTGAAGCGGCATCCACCTGATAACGATGAAATAAATAAATCGGCACCAGGACTTCCTCCAACATGGAGAAAGGGGTGCCTTCTCGAATATTTTTCTCTGAAAACCGGCTGAGCGCCAGGGAGCGTATTTTCATGATGCGCAATAATTCGTCGGCAGCGTTGGCGCCGTTGTCCCAGAGATGTGCCAGCGGGTGTGCCCCGCCGGCCGGTCGCGCGTCCTGATCCGAGATAAAAATCAAGCCATCATCAATGGATTTGCGTATGATTTCCTGCAATTGCAATTCTTCATTCATGGTGGCCGGAAAATCGCTGTAGCCGTAAGCAATGGCGACTTTATCCCATTCGCCAATGCCGGTATCGTACGCGGCTGAAAAATCGAATGTGCCGTCAGAATTGAGCTGGATAAACGGATGTGGGTAGTCCATCACCGATGCGCGTCCGGCCACGCTGGCGGCAAAGTTGTGCGCCAGACCCAGCGTGTGCCCGACTTCGTGGGCGGAAAGCTGACGCAAGCGCGCCAGAGCCATCTCCTGCATGAGCGGCGATTCAGGCTGGCCGGATTCGTACGGCGCCAGCAGTCCCTGGGCAATCAAATAATCCTGCCGCACCCGTAGAGAACCCAGAGTCACATGCCCTTTGATGATTTCGCCGGTGCGCGGATCTACTACGCTGCCGCCGTACGACCAGCCGCGGGTGGAGCGGTGCACCCATTGAATGACGTTATAGCGCACGTCCATGGGGTCGGCGTCTGCTGGCAGGAGCTTGACCTGAAAGGCCCTTCGATAGCCGGCGGCTTCAAAGGCCTGGTTCCACCACCGTGCCCCTTCCATCAAAGCGGACCGGATGGGTTCGGGCGCGCCGGCATCCACATAATAAACGATGGGTTCGACTGCTTCGCTCACCACTGCGTCGGGATTTTTTTTCTGTAATCGATGCCGGGCAATAAATCGTTTGACAATCGGTTCGCTGATTGGCGTGGCATAATCGAAATAACGAATGCCAAAAAAGCCCGCTCGCGGGTCAAACTTGCGTGGGCGATAGTCGTCGTCTGGCAATTGCACAAACGAGTGATGCTGGCGCACGGTGATGGCGCGCGGACTCGGCACCACCTGGCGCACGTAATTTCCAGGGGAGTCGCCGGTGAAGGTCAACGTGACTTCCACTTCGGTGTTTTCAGGAAAATTTTTCGTGCGTTTTAAATAAAAGGCGGAACGGGAGCCATCCAGTTTATAGTTGCCCTGGTTGGTTCTTTTCAATCTTCCTGTGACGTCGTGAGCGTCGCGCAGATAAAACGCACTGGCGTCCACCAGCACTCGCTGGCCCTCTTCGGCCGCTACCTCAAATCCCCAGAGGATGGACTGCGCAAACGCTTCTTTCACCGCGCGCTGTTCTGCCGGATGGTCACTCAGGGCACGATAGGCGTAATTGGGCTGCACCAGGAGCACTTTCGGGCCGACTCTTTCGAATTTGATGATGCGGCGGTTACCCAGTTGGCCGCGATCGAGTCCGATATCGTTGGAGCCGACGCCGGCCGGCAAGGAATTGATGTAGAGCAATTCCGTATCCCATTTATCGATTTCAAGCCAGATTTTACCCTGCTTTTCATCCCAGTAAAAATTGAAAAAACCGGCATATTTTGTCAGACCCTGTGTTTTTTCAACAATGGACACGGTTTGTTTGGCTTTCTTCTCAGATTGAGCGAATGAGCGGCAAGGTAAGAACGACGCCAGTAAAACGAATAGAATGATGCGCTTCATTGAAATCCTCCTCCAGTTTAAATAAAAAAGGCCGGTATGACAACCGGCCTCGAACACGTATCTCTAGGTATCTACTTCTCGGTCACTTTTTTGATGCGAGTGAGCTCGGATTTGCTCTCCATGACGGAGCCATCGGGCATGGTCCAGCTTTCAGTGACTACGAATTTATCGGCACTGACCTTTTGCGTGATACGAGTACCGCTGCCCATTTTCCCACTCCAATTCATGGTCATGGTATCGCCCTCCCGTTTGCCTTTGCCGTTCGACATGCTGCGAAAATTATCTATCCACAGACCGATCGCGTCGCCGGTTTCAGCGTCTTTTGTAATCGCTCCCATGCCGGTGTAGGAAATTTCACCCATTTGACTTTTATAATGAATGAGCAGAAATTGGCCATCCAATCCCATCTCGTACTTGACCCAATCCTTGCTTTTACCCATGGAGGATTCCGACCAGCCTTCCCATTCGCCCACCATCCACTGCATGAAGTCATCATCGAGTGGGGCCGGCGCTGTCATCATGGCAGCCATGTCGTCCTTGGTAGCATCTTTATCTTGAGCCATCAACGGCATGGCCAGGCAAGCCGCGATGAGCATTATAGCAATCGTAAATTTATACATAGTACAACCTCCGAAAATGATTTAGAAATAAAAAATGAATTGGAAAGAAAGTTAGTGAAAGATGTGAGAAAAGTCAAGGAAAACAGATCATGACCCCCAGTGCCAGGTAAAATGTACAGCGACCTTTTTAAGTGCGCAATTTTTCGTTGCGGAGAAAGAACGTTCCCTCTCCGCAACGATCATTTTGCATTTCAAGTCTGGATAAAATTGAATCCGAGTTAGTACCAGTTCCCTGCTTTTTCGGACACGGATTTTCGCTGATTGCCGCAGATTAAAGGCCAAAACCGGGATATTGAAAAGCATCTTAAGATGAACAAGAGTCTGATGAAACGAGTTGTCAAAGAGTTTTCTAAAAATTCAGCGATTATCTGCATTTATCAGCGTCCAAAAACTTACGGGGTGAACTGTTATCCGAGTTTTTATTTAATGACCGTTTCTGCCGGCTCGCCAAGCTGCCAGAACAGAAAACTCATGCTAATGGTGGCGTCTTCAATTTGTCGGCTGACCGGCTTGCCGCCGCTGTGACCGGATTTGGTATCGTAATACAACAAGACAGGCTTATCAGAGCCGGTCGCGGATTGCAGCAGGGCGGCCATTTTACGGGCATGCAGAGGCGCCACCCGCGTGTCGGCGTCGCCGGTGGTGAACAGTACCGCGGGATAATTTACCCCCTTTTTCACATTGTGATACGGGGAATAGGCCAGCAAATATTTAAATTGCTCTGGATCATCTTCAGAAGAGCCGTATTCGGGCACCCAGAAGCGCGCCACCAGGAATTTATGATACCGCACCATGTCCAGTAAGGGATAACCGCAGATGACAGCCTGAAACAAATCCGGTCGCTGGGTGAGCGCCGCGCCGACCAGCAAACCGCCGTTGCTGCCGCCGGCGATGGCTAATTTGGAAGGGTTGGTGTATCCCTTGTCGATCAACCACTCCGCCGCTGCGATGAAATCGTCGAAAACGTTTTGTTTGTTTGCCAGCATGCCGGCTTTGTGCCACTCTTCGCCAAACTCCCCGCCGCCGCGTAAATTAGGCAGAGCAAAAACCCCACCTGACTCCACCCAGAGCGCCGCGGTACTGGAAAATCTCGGAGTCCGGCTCACCAAAAATCCGCCATAGCCGGTCAAATAGGTGGGATTGCTGCCGTCTAATTTCAAACCTTTAGCATGTACCAAAAACATGGGAATCTGGGTTTTGTCTTTGGATTCATACCAGATTTGCTTGACTTCGAAATTTTCGCTAGCCACGGGAATGTCGAGTTTCGCCCAGACTTCCTGGCTGCCCTTAGCCACGTCATAGCGGTAAATGGTTCTGGGAATATGAAAGGAAGAAAACGAGAAAAAGGCTTCGTTGCTGTTCCAGCGGCCGCTAACGCCGCCAATGGAACCGATTTCTCCTAAATCGATATCGCGCAAATAGGTGCCGTCCGGCTCGAATACTTTCACTCGCGAAACCACGTTTTCCAGATAGTTGGCAAACAGTTTACCTCCCGCCAGGGTGAACCCCTCTAGTGTAGATTTACTCTCAGGAATGATTTCCTGCCACGCATCCGGCGTGGTGCTGGGTTTCGTCAGGTCAACCAGCATGACGCGTTTGTTGGGGGCCTGCCAGTCGGTCTCCAGATACAGTTTGTCGTCCACGATTTCGCCAAATGTTCGGGCTTCGAGATCTTTTACTACGGTCACGATGGACCCGTTTTCCGCAACATTTTTATAATAGAGCTCGGTTTTTCCTGCAGACCCGTGAAATACATGTATCAGCAAATACCGGCCGTCTTCAGACAGACTGCCGAAAACGATTTTGCCGGCATCGTAGCCTTCACCAAAAATCGGCTGGTCGCTTGATAGCTGTGTACCCATTTTATGAAAATACAAACGAGAGCCTTCCTTGCCGTGATGCGTGTAATAAAAACCCCTGTTGTCCGGCGTCAACGAAATGCCGAAATAACGCGCTTTGGGCAGGCGATCCGGCAAATCCTGGCGCTTGTTCACATCGAACAGGTGGATGCTCACTTCGTCTTCTCCCCCCTGACGTACGCCGTACACCAGAATCGTGCCATCTTGTGAAATCGTCTGCAGATTGACGCTGGTGCGTAGATCTTCGCTCATGGAATGCGGGTCTATCAACGCTTCGTCTTTGCCGTCGAGTCCCTGCCGCATATAGATGATGGATAAATCCTGATCGGCGGCGCGTTTGGTGAAAAAGTAACGGCCGTTGCGCTCGCGCGGGGTGTTGATGACATCGACTTTCATGAGCTGCGTAAATCGCTTTTTGATTTTTTCGCGGCCTGGAAAATCCTTTAACAACGACATGGTGTACTCGTTTTGCGCGTCGATCCAGGCGCGGGTTTCTGGACTTTTCTGGTCTTCCAGCCAGCGATACGGATCGGTGATTTCGACTCCGTGCAAAACCTCTTTGACGTTGTCCTGGCGCGTGGCAGGCGCTTTCCTTTTATCGGTTTCTCCAGCATGAACAAACGCGATCAAAGACGTGAAAATAAGAAAGATGAATCCCATCTTCATCACTGCATTTGATTTTTTAAGGTTGTGAATCTTGATCATTTCGATCCTCCATTTGCAATTGAGTGGTTCGAAAAGCGGGAAAGATAATTTTCAAAATAAATATTAATTTTTCAAAAGTCAAGATACGAGTGGCTTTATGTTGAATTAGGTGAGTATCCCATTCAGCGACACCGTTATTTTTTGACGTGATTTACTGATTGGTCAAGATGGAATGGCTCGTCCGGTAAATCACCGTTTATTGCACAAAATGAGCCATGCTCTGGTATCCTGCTTATTGATTAACCGAAAACGACCGTCTCTTCTCGAAGGCCTCCTGGCCACGAGTGAATTTCTGCCTGACTCGGTAGGGCCGGTCCTGAGCATTGTGAAGAGACGGCTTCACGAAGAGGTTTTAAATCATGCATTTCTCGAGTTTTCAGTCAGGCACTACTGAATAAAACCCCCATTTTGTCATTCTGGGGTCTCCTGTTGAGTGTTTTGGGTTTAAATGACCAATTTCAGTCCTAGTTTAACTGAAAATCCGCCCCGTTCTCATTCCAAAATTTCTATTTTGGAATGCAAGTGTGGAGAAACTCTGTTTCGGATGACTCCTATAAAAGCAGAGGAAGTCATGGCAAATATGAAATTGAGTACCCTGTTGCTTTAATCTGCTTGATTTTGTGCACATTTATTTTAAATTCGTGGTAACTATTCAGCCTGTCATTCGGCAATTACGGTCTGTCAGGCTGGACAGTTACAATTGGTAAAGGAAAATTAACCATTTCTGTTTTGAAAGGAAAATATGATACCTGAATTATTTAAAATCGGGCCGTTGACCATCAACAGTTTCGGAGTCATGGCCATGCTTGGATTTTTGATTCCCACCTTGCTGCTGCGCAAAGAAGTGGCCCGAAAGGGTATGGATCCGGATTTCGCCAATGGCATCATCATCGCGGCCATGATCGGCGGTTTTCTGGGTGCGCGAATTTATTATATCGCGGAACGGTGGCAGGCGTTTCTGGCGAATCCTTCTGAATACATTTTCACCGGCGCCGGCCTGGTTTGGTACGGCGGGCTTATCGGTGGGTTTGTGGTTGCCACGCTTTATATCCATCAAAAAAAAGTGTCCATTCCGTTGATTTGCGACATGATGGCGCCCCTGCTGGCGCTGGGCCAAACGTTCGGCCGTATGGGCTGCCTGCTTTCCGGAGACGGCGATTATGGCTATGCCACCGATGTTCCCTGGGCCATGTCATTTCCGAAAGGCATCATTCCCACAACAGAAATGGTGCATCCCACGCCCGTCTACGATATGCTGATTCTCATTTCCATTTTCACTTTTTTATGGAAAATTCGTCACAAAGAATATCCAACCGGCTTTAAATTTAATTTGTATCTGGTGTTGTTAGGCAGCGGCCGGTTCTTTACGGAATTTTACCGCACCACTCCGAAAGTGTTGCTGGGATTGACTTTGGCCCAGCTTATCAGTTTAGCTTTGATCTTCGTTGGCGGTACGTTGATGATTTATTTGAAAATAAAAGCAAAAGACAAGCAAACTTTACAGACGGTGAAATCGAAAAAGGAATAACTTGGTTAGGAGGCAAAGCGTACGGTTATCCAGTTAACTCAGCCCTCATCCAGGATTGTCATTCTGAGCGATTCCGCGCAGCGGGAGAGCGAAGAATCTCATGCTACTGAGCTTGTGATTGAATGAATACAGTTTGGTGGTCTGAGATTCTTCAGTCGCTTCGCTCCTTCAGAATGACATTTTCTGAGCTAATTGGATAACCGTGGGCAAAGCGCCTTAAGGTTTTTTGTTTATTCGGCAGCGCCTGCACATTGTTAAGTTTAGCAGTTTCATTTTTTTTGAGAGATCAATAAAAACACGCTTTTTCATTTCTTTTTCAGTTGGAAAACGCGACGAATGTTTGTATATTTCACCCGCGAGATTCATTTTAAAACTTTGTGAGGAAAATACAAAAATGACGACCATCATTATTTTTCTACTTTTAACCATGCTGGTAACCTATTTCGTGGTGCTGCCCATCGTTCAGGCCAAAATGCGGCAGGGCCAGTGGGCAAACCCGGAGACCAACCATCGGGCAAACGAGCTGGTTGAAAGAAAAGAAAATATTTATGCGGCCATCAAAGAGCTGGAGTTTGACTATCAGATGGGAAAACTTTCTGAAGAAGATTTTCAAGAATTGCGACAGCAATACAAGCAGGAAGCCGTGGGATTGTTAAAAAAAATCGACAAAATTCAAAGCAAGAAACGGCAATTTAGTAAAGGCAAATCCGCTCAAAAGCGCGGGGACAGCTCAATCAAATATTGCTGGATCTGCGGACTGGCGGTCACTGAACTTGACCGATTTTGTGCAAACTGCGGTACCAACCTGATTCAGGAATGAGCCGAAGAATTCAGTTTCAATTAAAAAACGAGAAAGTGTGAAAAGAACGAGGAGATGATTCTGGATACGGCAGTCATTGAAGTCAACGGCTTAACCAAAACTTTTGGAAATCACCATGCTTTAAAAAATGTCAGTTTCAAATTATCCAAAGGGGAGTTCCTGACCATTTTCGGCCCCAATGGCGCTGGCAAAACCACCCTCATCAGAATTCTTTCCACCATTACGAAAGCCTCCAGAGGTCAAATCACTGTTGGAGGTTTTTCTTTGCAGGAGGCACCAGAGCAAATTCGTAGTCAAATTGGTGTCATTGCCCACCAGACTTTTTTGTATGAAGATCTAACTGCTGAAGAGAATCTGCGTTTTTACGGCAAACTGTATGACGTGCGCGATATAAGTTCAAAAATCGAATCCATCATCGCGGAAGTCGGGCTGAAGCTGCGCCGGCGGGACCGGGTGCGCAATTTCTCCCGTGGCATGCAGCAGCGCCTGTCCATCGCCCGCGCCATGCTGCACGAGCCCTCTATTCTGCTGTTGGACGAGCCCTACACCGGCCTGGACCAGCACGCTTCGGAGATGCTTTCCGGCTGGCTCAAACGCCTGCGGGATGACCGACGCACCACCATCATGGTTACCCATGATCTCGAGCGCGGCATCGACATGGCTAATCGCATCGCCATCCTGAACAGAGGGAAAATGGTTTACGAAAAGGAGCGCTCCGGGATTGACCACAAGCATTTCAGACAAACTTATTACGAATTGGTTTCTCAAAATGAAAAATGACCATGCTGCGTAAAATCAACGCCATTTTGTGGAAAGACCTGCTTTCTGAATTTCGCACCAAAGAGATGATCTTGTCCATGCTGGTATTCAGCTTGATGGTGGCGGTGATCTTCAACTTTTCCTTTCCCATCGCCAGCGAATTTATCCAGGAAGCGGCCCCCGGTATTTTATGGATGACTTTTATTTTTGCCAGTTTGCTGGGAATGAATCGTTCATTTGTGTACGAGGTCGATAAAGGATGTCTGCAGGGAATCATGCTGGCGCCTGTCAGCCGGGTGGTGATTTATATTAGCAAATTGCTGGTGAACCTCATTTTTATCAGTCTGGTGGAGGCCATTATTCTGCCCATTTTTAGCATCTTTTTTGACTTTAATATTCTGGATGTTTTCTGGGAATTGCTGTTTGTCATTTTTATTACCACAATTGGTATCGCGGTCATCGGCACGCTGTTTTCCGCCATTTCGGTAAACACCAAAACCCGGGAAGTGATGCTGCCGATTTTGCATTTTCCCGTGTCCATTCCCATCATCATCGGTGCGGTGCAGGCTACCGCTGCCATTTTTCAGGGAGAACAATGGGGCGTCGTCTGGAATTTCGTTAAAATAATTATTGCCTTTGATATTATTTTTTTTATAATCGCAATATTAACGTTTGAGTACATCATCGAGGAATAAGCCATAAAAGGAGTGTTTGCAATGATAAAGCAAGATTCAAATAACCGCTGGTTTTGGCTGCTTGCGGTGAGCTTATTTGTGGCCATGCTGGTCGATCTTTTTTTAATTTTCGTCTATGCACCAGAAGAAAGCGCCATGGGTCAGGTGCAGCGTATTTTCTATTTTCACGTGCCTTCGGCGTGGGTCGCGTTTTTAGCTTTCTTTGTGGTGTTCGTTGGCAGTATTGGCTATCTGGTGAAAAAGGACATCAAATACGATAACGTGGCCTATTCAGCGGCTGAAATCGGTGTGATTTTCGCCACGCTGGTTTTGATCACCGGGCCGATCTGGGCGAAGCCGGTTTGGAACACCTGGTGGGAGTGGAGTCCGCGACTGACCTTGTTTTTGGTGCTCTGGTTCATCTATCTGGCCTATCTGATGCTGCACAATTTTACCGAGGATAAAGAAAAAGGCGCGCGTCTGGCCGCGGTGTTCGGAATCGTTGGCTTTGTAGATGTGCCCATCGTTTACCTCTCCATTCGATTGTGGCGGGACATCCATCCCAGCCCTGTGGTGGGCGGCGGCTCCGGTTCGGGCATGAGCCCCGATATCAAGCTCACCTTTTTTTTCAGTCTGTTCACGTTCACGCTGCTGTTTGCCGTCCTGCTGATACAGCGTATTCGATTACAAAAAAGCGCTGTGGCTGTAGCTGAAATTAAAAATCAACTGGCTTATTAAATTGGATTTGGATTAATCTGTTTGGGAGGAATTCACTAACATGAAAAAGTATTTTTTAATCGCGATGGTTTTCATGAGTTTCATTTGGGTACAGAAATCGCCGGCTCAAGTTGCGCGTTTAGTGCACTACCAGGGGGCCTACCAGAACAGCGACGGCTCGCCATTCAATGGAAACTTGAATCTTAAATTCAGCATCTATAAAAGCATGAGAAGCGAGAAGGCTATCTGGTCGGAAACCCATATCAACGTTGAAATAACCGACGGCAAATATGAGGTTTTGTTAGGAAGTGTGAATCCCTTGAAGTTGTCGTTTTACAAATATTACCTGGAGGTCAAACCCGAAGGGGAGGAAACCGCAGCCGACCGGGTTACCATCGTGGGCTCCGGCTACAACTACCGGCTCAATTTTTTGATGGCGGCTTACACCATTGTCTGGCTGGCTATTTTTCTTTATCTGTTGAGTATTTCGCGTCGCCAAAAAAGAATCATCGCGGATTTAGAAACGGTGGCAGCGGTCACGCAAGGCTAAAGTGCTTTGTCGCCCTCTTTCCAGCACAGAGTGCCATACATTCCACAATAAAAAAAGGCACAACCGCTTCCTGCATGTTGTGCCTTTCTATTCCTTCAGACCAAATAAAACGGGTTTAATATAGAATGACCGCCTTATTTCTGCATCCCTGCCATCACAGACGGGAGATGCTCCCTTTTTCTAATTCCATTTTAAGATTTTTTACAATCACAATCAAGCAATAAATTGTTAAATTATCATAATTAATTGCGAATGGGTGGGATATTTTCCTCAATCAAACCAATTCTGGCCTGAGCCGATTTTACTCGGATTCGCCGATGTTCGGGGAAGAAGCGGCAGGGGAAATCGGCAGAGTCACTTGCGATTCCAGTGGTTTAGCGAAAAATTTGATTTGAATCAGGCTCCAGGCGCTCATTGCAATCCGGATCAAGAACAGAAAAATCCCCGGGGAAACCAATACCGCGATTAAAAACCAGAGGGAATTCACGTAATCTTTTCCGAAATACGCCAATAAATAAAAACGCCCGGTTTTACCGATGAAGCCGGAGAGCAAATATAAGATTTTCGAGTATCTCAACGTGATGGCATAAATTCGCAGCGGCTCGGAAGGAATGGGTAAAAACGACGCAAATGAAAGGATGAAAAACCGGTGTTTGTTGAACAGCGGCGCCACTTTCTGATAGAGCCAGTTATTTTTAAAATTGGCGACTTTGTTGAATTTGAACAGCACCGTGAAAAAGAGATATTCAAGCGAGTAGGCGCCGATGGTGCCCAGACCGGCGACGAAAGCCACGACTAAAGGATCATTATTTTTTACCGCACCTAGCACCAGCAAATTAGCGGGCAGCGGGAAAAACGCCGTGCAGGCGCAAATCAGGAGAAAAAATCCAAACAAACCGTACACCGGCGATGCGTCTGAAATTATTTTCTGGTTGATCCAGTACCAGTACGCGGCAAACAGAATGGCGGCTAACAGAAATTTAATTAGGGAGCGGATATCGACTTTGATTTTCTTCACGCAAGAATATACTAAGTTTGTCCTTCAGTCGCAAGCGAATATTTAAACAAACAGCCAGCAGTGAACGGGGCTTCGTGGCCGCTTTGCGGGTGAATACACGTGTCGTTTTTATGGCAACTGCGTATATTCAACCATTCAGCAGTCGTAGAGGTCTATTGCATATTTTCGATAATTTGTTGCCAGCCGAGTTCCGAATGCATATCAAATTGTCGGATCATTTCACGAATCCTGAACCCTGCCGTGCCGTTTTGTGGTAAAGTGTTTTTTAATTTTATTTATTTTAGAGGCAAAATAAAGTAGTGGAGGTCGATTTGAATAGTCCTGATTAGTGCGTCGTCAGGGAATCGAACCCCGAACCTTGGGCTTAAGAGGCCCCTGCTCTGCCAGTTGAGCTAACGACGCATGCAGAAGTGAGGGTAGAAGGATTCGAACCTTCGGCCAACGGCTTAAAAGGCCGCTGCTCTACCAGCTGAGCTATACCCTCTTTTAAATCGTTTTCAAATGGGTTGCTATCTCCCAGTACCCGTCTTGCTCAGTTGCTCCATAAAAAACGGTGGTAATATAACAAAATTATTGTATGGAGTCAATAAAAAATATATATTTATTTGGCATCTAAATAGATAATTTCAGGGAGCATGGCACCGCGGATGTCCAGGGTGAGCAAACCCACGGCAGGCCGTAACGAAAACCGCTGCCGGCCGGCGGCGCCGGGATTAAAGAGCAGCAGATCGCCCTGCCGTTCTAATTGGGCCTGGTGAGTATGACCGTAAATTAACAGGTCAATTTTTTTCTTCGGTGTATTTTTGACGGCGTTTTGGATGAGGGGATGGTCCATGCCAAAATATTGATGCAAAATACAGACGGTAAACTCAGCCAGTTCCAGGGTCAGGATTTCAGGGTAGCGGGAAGTGAGCGGAAAGGAGTCGATGTTGCCGTAAACAGCCTGCACCGGCGCCAGGGTTTCCAGGCTGGTGACGATATCTTCGCTGCCGATATCGCCGGCGTGCAGAATCTGCTCCACCCCGTCGAATATCGAAAACACTTTGGGATGGATGAATCCGTGTGTATCCGAAATGACGCCTATTTTCATGTTGCTCGCAGTTTTACAAGTTTAAAAGAGAAATTGCTGCTTAAATTCGTGAAGGTGAAAAGTAAACAAATTAAATTAATTGCGCAAGGATTATGGATGAGAACAACCGTTTAGATGCGGAAGAAGAGCTGCCGGAATATTTCCGGGTGACCGATGTTCTGGACTTGCACGGATTTTTCCCGGAACAGGTGCCGGAAGTCGTAGAGGCGTTCATCGAAAACGCCCGCTCTTTGCATCTGCAGCGTTTGCGGATCATTCACGGCAAGGGCAAAAGCAAATTGAAGTGGATGGTGCGGAAGGAGCTTGAGAATCATCCGGAGGTGGAATCCTTTGGCGACGCGCCGCCCGAGTTTGGCGGCTGGGGCGCGACGATCGTCATCTTAAAAGAGGAGGAGTAGGCAGGTATTGTGGTGAGATCACCCGGCAGCGGGACGGGAAGTTAAGAATCAATCTCAAAAAGCCTCAAAAAAAGTGACATAGAAGCTGAAAGAGTCTCTGCCATAACCGAAGTCAACTCTCAAATTGATCATTTCGTCGCGGCTGAATAAATAACGAATTCCCCATCCTACAGAGTGCTTGAGATTGCCCACTTCAAAATGACCTATTTTGTCAGCTACATCTCCGAATCCCGCGAAACCAACCACACCAAACCGCCACCAAACCGGCATACGGTATTCCATTTGCACGGCCAGCAAATTCCTGTCGATGTATCGGCTGGCGACATAGCCCCGGAGGATGCCGCCTAATTGAGACAACAACTGGAACGGTGGCGCACCGGTCCTGATAGTCATAACCCCCTGGAAAGCCAGAATATGAGAGGCAACCAGTGGGACATATTTAGTGAAACTAATACCGTACTGGACAAAATCAAATTCACTCCCTATCGCGTTGTGGTACAGGGTTACCGATGCTCCATAAACCCCGCCAGAAGTTGGGTAGAAAATATTGTTACGGGTATCCCAGTTTACTGATAAACCGGCGCCTGAAGCCGTTCCACCCTCGCTGCCCACAATGTCTCCTTGTACCAGCAGACCATCTTCCGTGACTTGCAGGAGTTTTGCGTGCCCGATCTGGTAGTGGATGCCCAGATACAAATTGGACCGCACCTTCTTTCGAAAACCCAGCCCGAAGAAAACGGTTCTCTGGCTGTAGTCTTCCGCCATGTCTTCAGATGTGTGGTTACCGACGCCATAAAATGTATCGGGGAATTTAATGTACCCGATGGCTCCACTGGGATTATACTTATCGTCCTTCAAGTAAAGTTCGGCGGCCAGTGTGCTGATGATCTGCTTTCTTTGCGTGTAAATCAGGATTGGCGAAATGGTGGATGGTCGCCCGTTGCTCTGATTACCTGAAGCGTGGTAGAAATAGTTAACCGAAGCCCCGCCGGCCCATTTTGTGTCTGGTGAGCGGAAGATGATGGGGAAGAACGTGAAACCACTGTCTTTTTTTTTAGTCGAATCTTTTTCTGCTTGCACCGTAAGAGCTTCTGCAGAAGATGTTCTCTTTGCAAGCATGAAAGCACAGAAAATTAGGATTTGCAGGCCTGCAATGATCTTGGCATTGTTTTGCTTCATAATGACGGTCCCTCCAAAAGTGTACCTTCCAGATTTCGGGCTAAGGCGAACGCGCTACCTCATTTTCATCACTACAAATGTTACATCGTCGTCCTGGGGCCGGCCGTTGGCCCATTTGTCGCCAGCCGCAATCAGGTGCTCGACGATTGCCTGCGGCGACTCCTGGCCGGCTTCCCCTACGAGTTGCCTGGCGTTCGGAAAGTCCAGCATTTCTCCAACATCGTTGAACCTTTCGGGCAGACCGTCACTCATGAGAACGAGGGAATCCCCACTTCTCAGTCTCATTTCCTGCTGCTGGTATTGGAAATCAGGAAATCCACCTAACGGAGGTCCTTTCAATATTATCTCGTCAACTTGCTGGACTTCGGCTTTGTAGTCCAGAGCCGGAGGCATACCGGCAGCTGAGATCTGCAATTTGTTTCCTTTGAATTTCACCAACGTCATTGCCATATACATGAAACCCAGGTTCATGTTTGCCAGTGCGCTTGACCTCTCTCTCAGAATTTTGGGAAGAGGAGTCTCAACCGCCAGAGATTTGAACAAACCTTTACTGATCGACACCATCGTGCCAGCGCTCATGCCATGGCCGGTGGCATCCCCAATGGCCACGGTCAGGGTACCGTTCTCGCCTATATGAAAATCATAATAATCCCCACCGACTTCGGTAGCTGGCTTCGAGTAAGCGGCAATTTCAAGATTTGGTAACTGCGGAACGGTTTTGGGAAGCATGGAGAGCTGGAGCTGCCGCGCTTCTTCCAATTCTTTAGTTTTGCGGGCATTTTCCGCTTCTGTGCGGGCGAAATTGCGCGATAGAAACACGGATATTGAAATCATGAGGAGCAACATGGCATAGAAAGGCGTCGGGAAGTCGGCAAATTCCCATGGCAGCGGCACCATTTGCACGGCATCTGTGGCCAGCATGTAATAGATACCCACGATTACGAGCGGTATCATACCGAGTAAAATGATCCAACCTCCTTCAAGCCGTGCCTTGCGCTTTTTTATTAGAGACACAACAGGCGGTCGTACGATCTCGCTGAAGGCAGCAATAGCGAATATGATGAGATACAACTCAGTGTTATAAGGCCTGAACCAGGACCAAACTATCAGGCTAAAACCCACGAAGCAAGATGCAAAGAAGACCCTGGGCAGCCTGGGATAGATAAGCAAATAAGTCAATCGAATGGCGGATACCAAGGTAAGTGCAAATGCTATCACCATCAAGCGTACACTCCAAACAATATGACTTGGCTTCGTCATGAAATACCCAGAATAATAGGATTGGTAATAATAAAAGACCGTCAGGGCGGAACAAGCGCTGAGTACAGCAAAGTAAAGATTGGCACGAGATTCACGATAGAACATAAAGAGTAGAAGATGCAACAAAGCAAACGCCAGAAATACACCCGTGAGAAGCATCTGGTGAAGGGTCAATTTTCTTCTGAAGTTGTCGCGCTGGGCCATCATACTGAACAGGTCGTCGACGCTTCTGATTTCCCACCCCAGGCTCCCCGTTGACCCTGACCAGACAGACGATTGTCGAAAGAAATTTGAAAAGTGGAAGGCAACAAGGTGTCGTGATTTGCCTCCTTCAGTGGGTGAAATGGGGCGAAAGGAAATAACCCGGGGTCCGTGGCGTCCCCAATAAGGTTGTTCCTCCGCTGCTGAAGTACCCACTTTGCCGAATCGATGCAGCAGCTCGCCATCTAAATAAAAATCTACTGCACCGGCCGTCCACATAGATAAACCCAGCGGTGAATTCCAGAGTGTAGTATCCACTTCCACGACAGAGCGAAAGTAGCCAATTCCCTGCCAGCGATCGTACGGGAAAGTACCGTTTTTTATTCGCTCCCATTTGCTGTCGTCAAACTGCGGTTGCGCCCAGTCCGGGCCTGTGGGATCGCCGAGGTAGTACCTGTAAAACTCCGGGTACACAATTTTGCCATCAATTTGTGCCCGGGCTGGCTGCGTCACTTGAAGAAGAAGACAGCAGAAAAGAAAAAAGTAAATTCTGTGGTTCCAGGCCATTCTATTGTTTCATGTACCTCCCTCACATAATTATTCTATATTCGTTTGTTAAAGACTTTCGCTGTAAAATTAATCGAGCTCAAGCGGGATCAGATGTTCAAAAGCTGCCGATTGCACTCTCTGGGATGGGCAAAATATTTAGCATCAACACACAAATCCCGCAGTGAGCTATTATCTATTGTTACTCCCTTTTGTATAATGCTTTCATTGCCTAACGGATGGTTCCGGTGAGCACAAAAACATTGCTGCCTGGCGTAGTCTCCGCGAAGTTTCCTTTCATTTTCATTCCCACGAAGTCTCCACTCGTGCCCTTCGCTTTGAATTTGTCTGCAAATAGAAAGCCAGTGTTGCGTCCTTTAAAGCGGCCTTCAAAGGTGCCACAGCCGAGAACTGTGTGACATGCGGTGATTTTAAAAGTACCTCTACCAGGTCCGTTGCCTAAAACGTCAAGTTTAGCTTTTTCTATCACTACGATCACAGCGTCGAAATCGTTATTTTCTAGGTCACCACTAACAGGACCTTTTCGGATTTGATCTCGAAAGTGTAAAGTACCATTTGGGAGCTCACGGATATCTCCTGGATCAGTGATTGTCAAAGGCGTGGTAGCCGTAAAAGGCGTTCTCATGGCTTTCTTCGCCAAAGCAGTGGCCTCGTCACTTTGTGTGAGCTGAGGTGTTATGGGTTGCTCTTGCCCACAACTCAAAAGAAGCAGAGCAGTAACTGCAACCGAGATAAATAATATTTTGTACTTCATAATGATATCCTCCATTTTATGTGAATTATTGAAATGAAAAACGGATGCTATCTGGTAATAAGAATCGATATTCCTAACTCATTCAGATTGCACCAACGCTGATTTTCAGGATATTCACCGGTGGGTTTTTATTGTGGTAATTAAAATATAATCCGGTCGTCTTCATTTATTTATTCCTGCTTATCATATACCCATTTACTTTCATCGTCTTCAAAGGTCATTCGATCTCCACTGCGACTAATCGTAAATGTATTCGTTCCCACTTCAATATCTGGCACAGTAGAGCTACTCACTATAGCTGTGAGAGTGGAGCCGCTAATTGAGTAAGTGCCTGAAAAGGCTAAGGACTGCGGCGGAATCCCTGTGGCTGAAATGGTGAACGTAAAAGTAAAGGTCGTTTCAGTCAATTCAAGGGTGCCGGTGATAATTCCTGTCATACCACCGATGTCTGCTTGATCACCTGCACTTATTGTAATATTATCTATCTTGTTCGTGAGGGAAACAAATGTCCAGCTACCTGCTAATTCTTTGGGTGCTAAAGGATTAGCATCGTCCCCACAATAAAACCAGGTGAATGAACTGGTCAAAAAAACAAACAAAGTGATTTTTTTAATTGTGCGTTCCATTTCTAAACCTCTTTCTAAATAATTACCTGTGAGCCGGAAAGACAACTTATCTTTCCGGCTCAAATTTCAGTGTTTTATGAAACCGACTAAGGTGAATTTGTTGGGATTGGGATCGGTAGCTGTTGCTTGCGCATCCTGAAAAAATCCTTTGAGACGGGTTCCTCGTAAGCCGCCACTGCCACGCAAATTGAATCTTCCCGAATCGACTAAACCAATGGTCTCGCCATTGAAGCGACCGGCCCAGGAACCCTCTGCGGTTGTGATGACAGCCGAACCCTTCATAGGCCCGCTACCTGTGGCGTCAATATGAAGCGTCGCGGTGACAGTAGCGGTTCCCGTAATATCGCCGGTAACGGGTCGATCCCGGAACACGGCATCATGAATGTGCGTCAGGCCGTTTTTGTCAACAAATGCCACGCCGGGGTCCTCTGGCGCCGCTGACAAATCCACTTCAGCGGTGATGGAGGTGCGTTTTGTACCATCTGCTGTACGGATTTGACCACGGATCTCACCAGCAGGATGAGCCAAAGTGTGGACGTTTACGTAAGTGTTTTCAGAATTTTTTCGCATCTCTGCTGCCAAATCAGCGATGGTCTTTCCTGCGAGAGGACCTGTCAAGTCCGCTGAAGTCAAGGTGCCTTCAGCAACAAGGCCGTTGCCAGTGAACGACGGAGCGGGTGTCCCACCTGCTGCGACCGGTCCAAACAGGAATGCCACAATGTCGCCATTTTTACCGCGACCTCCCAGGTGAATATGCGCTTGCGTGACAAAGGAAAAATTGACGTTTCTACCAGTTGTCATGTTTGAAACATAGAGCTTGTAACTTAACTCTGTTTCTGCAGCGTTGAGGCTGAAAGTAGCCAGACCGTGCGCAGTTGTATTAACTTTTGGAACTTCTTGCTTGCCCTCCAGCGGCGCCACAAAATCATTGGCATCAGAAGTTCCGGAGCTTTTCGCCAGTTCGACTTTGTCGAGTGTGCTTTCATCGAAAGCCGTGGGTGAAGAAGCCTGCTTCCCACAGCTTACAAGCATAAAAGACAATGCCAGTACTGCCAGAAAAAATGTGTTGATCTTCATAATTTTATCCTCCTTTTTTAAGTGAAAGATTCAGTCATTGATTTTTTACTATTAGGTATTTTTTCCTTATTTCAACAACATAAGTTTTTTCACCTGCACAAATGCGTTTCCTGAGACCTCGGCCTGGATTCTATAAAAATAAACTCCGCTTGCCAGATCTTTAGCATCGAGATTGATTTTGTGCACGCCAGCCTCCAGCGCTTCATCCACTAAAGTCGTTATTTCTCTGCCAAGGACATCAAATAGCTTGAGCGTGACCAAAGAGGGCTGGGGCAATGCAAACTGAATGGTGGTGACTGGGTTAAACGGGTTAGGATAATTCTGATGTAAAGTAAATGCACGTGGACTTTGATCGTCTGGCTCCACACTCACGGCTAACGACGGCCCGAATTCCATGTCTTTGAACTGCCAATTGACATGTAACTGCCACTGGTCTGATGCATTTGGACTCGGTTGGCCCGCAAGACTTATGAAGGCGCTTTGACCGGGAGGAACGATGTTCTCGTCGTTAAAATCGCTACCGGTGAGCTCGATTGCTTGTTGGTAACTGCCATGAGCGTCGATTTGTCTTGGTACATCCTTGAGGTTTTCATAAGTGAAGGCAGTGATCGGAGCCACAAACGCATCGATGTCCAGTACTCGGGTCGTCAATCTCGTGGAACCGGCCCAGGGAATATTGTCTCCATTATTCCACCAATTAACCGGTTTGTTATTCCAATTTACGAAATAGTCTTGCTGAGTGAAATCAGCAGAAGGTAAGTCCTCGAAGGCGAGGAAATCGGGCCATTCTTCAGTGCCATCCCCTTTGTGGGGTAATCGCGGGTCTACTTGTTCCTGGCTGCGGTCCACATATTTACCGAGGTGCCAGTATTTGATCTTCTGGTCTTGACCGGCATAGAACAGGTTGAAAGTAACAGGTACTGGTTTAATCGCTGTCTCGAATTGCTCGAGGCTCGTCGCTTTAAGGAGGTCATAGACGGCCTTCACCAATTCTAATTCCTCATCCCAAAAGGTCATTTTTAAAGTAAAGGCCAGGTTATTCCCGAGGTCGTCGCCAACGACCGGCCCATGCACTGTGCGAAAGTGGTTAAACGGAATTTCTCCAGTAGGAGTTTTTATCGTGTCCTCAAAGACTTCAAAATCCAACCACTCGCTGTTGTGAAAGTATTTGCTGAAGGAACTGTCCATGGTGGTTTCAATATAAATGTCGCTGTTGTCGGATTGGCCGGTGGTAATGGTCCAGGCATGGTGATCGTTGTGACCAATAATTACCATTGGGATCCCAGCTACGGTCATCCCACCCGCATGCAGGGTTGGACAATTCAACTCGACCTCATTAGTCACGTTCGGTTTGTCTATTTCAGGAGGTCCCATTTGAGGTGCCCCTAAAAGCATGACGTTACCGGTATTCGACCTGGGCTGTGAAAGCAAAACCGCAAAGCTGCCGAGTTTAGAAGGTATTCCCAGTTCCAAAAACCGCGAGTCGATCTCTTTGTTTCTGGATTGCATTGACCGAATAACCTCATTTCTTACAGGCATTCCAGTATAGCTCCATGAGTTGGGAGCGAGGTAGCTGCTGGTCGCGTGGATGGTCGTTGGTGCAGTGGGATCGTTGATGGGTCGGTTTTCGTTCAACCACTGCAGCCCGTTCTGCTGCAGTTCAACGAGGCGGGTCAATTCTTCGCCGCCGCGTTGACCGAATCTTCTCGTAATGAATTGCATAATAGCAATGGAGTTGTAAACCGTCCACGCTTCAATCTCAAGACCGAGGACCTGAAATTCAACAGGTTTGAATTTGGCGGGATTGACTTTAATGGAGTCCAGATAGGTGTTTATACCGTCCCGGTACGCTTCAAGCATTGACTTTATTTCCGGGGGTAAATCGGCAAACTGACGCATTCGTTCTGCCTCGGTGTAGAACATGGTTCGAACGAACATATCCGTGCTGAGTTGCGTCATGCCAAACGCCTCGGTCAATCTGCCCTCGGCGGCCCGTTTGGTCTGCTCCATTTGAAAGAGACGATCCTGGGCAACGGCAAACCCCTGCCCAAAAAAGACACCGACTTCGTTTTCGGCCGTGATATGGGGGACGCCGTACGAATCCCGGTGTATGGTAACCACTGTGCCGTCTGAGGCGATAAGAGAAATATCCTCGGCCTGGGCATTTGCCGATGTTGCGAAAGATTGGACAAAAATGAAAACGAATATTAAGGATATAATGTGAACTACTTTCATGATAACGTCCCTCCTTATATAAGTGAAATGTTGTGATGCTTTTGGAGAAATGGCTTTTGACCATTTCAGTTGAGTGTTAGCGCAAGTTTATATTGATAAGCTTGGTATGGAAAGTGTCAAAAAGAATACCAAAAAAAATTCGTAATTTGTAGTCAGATTAAACTGTTTAATAAATAGGAACTTAGTGGAGATAGTATTTCGAGATAGGAAAGGCTCAAATCAATGAACAAATCTCGTTAAATTTTACGAGTCAGACCACCAATTGTTTTTATAGAAGTTGTATTCGTTAAAAATAATAGGATGGAATCGTAGAGCGCACAGAATGAAACATAGAGTGATTATGCAGGCAATGTGGCATTATTTTGCACCGTTTGTCTGGCTTGGCTATCATGTTTGAAAACATGCGATGCATTTGGTTATAATTGTTTCTCAACTCAGCAAGGTCGATGTTGGTAAGGTAATCACAACGCAAGTCGAAATCATGCCAGACCTCTGTTTCAGCAGATTCTGTGTTGGAATGGCTCAATTTCCACTGACAAAATTGGTTCTTCTTTCCATGCGCCACGCATTACAAATCAAGCGGATTTCACAACTTTCAACTTTTTCATTTTGTATCGCAGGGTTGGCTCAGAAATCTTCAGACTACGAGCGGCTTGCGATTGGTTCCAATCGTTTTCTATAAGTGCCTGGCGAATGAGCTGCACTTCGTATTCCGAAAGGCTTTCTTTAAGAGATTTTCGAATGGTGGACAATGCTTGCTTCTTAGTGAGTTTTTTGAATTCTTTCTTGTAATCAGGTGGTAGGATGTCATGGTCGAGAATTCTTGTTGCAGGGATTGCCAGCGTCACCAGCCGTTCTACAAAGTTTTCAAGCTCACGGATATTTCCCTCCCAAAAGCGCTGTTGCATAAAATCCAAGACCGTTTCGTGAAAAGAGTCAGCTTGTTTTTGTTGCTGACGTGCGAATTTTTTGAGAAAATGGTTGGCAAGCAGCGGGATATCCTCACGGCGGTCATTCAAAGACGGCACGTAAATAGGATAAACATGCAGCCGGTAAAATAAATCTGCCCGAAACCGCTGGTTGTCGACCATTTTGCGCAAGGCACCACTGGATGCGGAAATAATGCGAACATCGATCTTGCGAGCTTTGTTGCTCCCCACTGGTCGCACCTCGCCTTCCTGCAGCACACGCATGAATTTGGCTTGCATCTCCAGGGGAAGATTGGTGATCTCGTCCATAAACAGGGTGCCGTGATTGGCTTCTTCCAGCAGGCCTTTGCGGTCCTGGGTAGCGCCGGTGAACGCGCCTTTGACATGGCCAAAGAGCTCGCTTTCCAATAGATTTTCAGGAATGGCACCACAATCTATGGTGACGAAGGGACAACCACACCGAGCGCTGAGTTGATGAATAGCCCGCGCAATTAATTCCTTGCCAGTACCGCTTTCACCCTCCAGCAAAACGCGCACATCGCAACGGGCCGCAGCTTCGACTGCGTGCAATAATTCAATAAATCTTTTGCTTTTGCCCAGCAGCCCCAATTTTTCATATTTGCTCAAAAGCGCAGCTTCAGGTAAGGGCGTGGTGAAGTACTGTTCTATTTTTTGAATGTTTCGCAAAAAAGGAGCGGAGATGATAGCGAGCTTTTCCAGAACTGTAAGATCGCTCTCATCAAATTTATTTTCATGATCTTTGTTTAAAAGCAGGATGGAGCCGATGATGACGCCTTCTATACGCAGCGGCACACACATCACCGATTTTATTGGAAGGTCCTTGAAACGGTTTTTGCGGAAACGGATGTCATCCTGGATATTCGAACTGAAAAAAGTCCGATTGTTTTTAATTACCCAACCGCATACTTGTAAGTGCAAGGAATGATAACGGCGCTGCTGAGCTTCTGGCCTTGCCTTGAAAACGGTTTTTAGGGTTTGATGGGTGCGGGGATTGATCATCATTATCACGGCAATTTCGGCGTTCAGCAAGCTCACAGCCTGGTGTGTAACCACCCGCAGAATCTCAGCAAAATCGGTCTGCTGGCCGAGAATTTCGGCCAACTCCATGAGTCTTTCCAGCTTATTGTATTCGTTCTCAAAGGATTTTGCCGACATCCAACTACCTCCTGTAAATCGTTTAGCAAGGAGCGTAGAACGATTTTCGCTCAACACTCTACGCGCCGCTTAAA
>JBHHXN010000057.1:0-27619 GCA_046757025.1 bacterium | reverse complement strand
TCAATATTTACAATACTTTGTGTCTTTGTGACTTCGTGGCTATGAATTATTCAGGCTAAATTAAGTACCATTAAAATCGTATTTTGGCAAGCCGATGTGAATCCCGATTCCAAATTTTAAGAAAAAATAAACGGGTGGGTGCTTTAAGCAGGTTTTCGGAAAAACTGAAACGAATTACATGAACACTAAAGTGGTTTTGATCACTTTTTTGGAGGAGTTTAATGGATAATGTCACTCTAACCACGACCAAAACTAAGGGGGAATCGACCAAATCTAATTCAATCCGGATGACCCTGAATGGATTATTGCAAGAGGGCGCCCGGGCCTGGAACATCTCGCAAACGAGCTTGTTGCTGCTCTGTGCCGTCCCATTTATCATCGCCTTCACCGGGTTTGCCACTGCGCTCATCGGTAAAGATGCCTATAAATGGTTTACCGGCGAAGATCGCTTTGCAGAAAATTTGCAGGTGCTCTTTTGGGGTGTTGCTTTTGTCTTGAACCTGCTGGTGGTCAAATATAAATACCATGAGGGCGATAAAATCATCGCCTCACTTTACTTGATATTGAGCGTCGGCATCTTTTTTCTCATCGGGGAAGAGCTGAGCTGGGGGCAAAGAATCTTCGGGTGGGTTACGCCGGATTCCATGCGCATCATCAACAAGCAAGAGGAAACCAACATTCACACGATTTACGGCGTCGATACCATGTTCAAGTGGATGCATCTCATTATCGGTGCTTATGGCACGTTTCTGCCGTTACTGGTCATGCGGTCAAAGAGTCTCAAAAAATATCAGGCACCGCTTTCGATGCTGGTACCGCATTACACCTTGATTCCCTTTTTCTTCATCCCGTTTATCTGGCGGATTTACCGGAATTTTTTCACCGCGCCGGCGAAATACTATTTTGCCATTGCCGAATATGCCGAAGTGATTGAGTTGATTTTATCCATCGCATTTGTCTTTTTCATGGTCTTTCAATTGCGGAGGATTAAAATGAGGAAAATTCTGCAAAAACAATGAATTGCAGATATTATGAAAAGAAAAAAATGTAACTATTCAGTATTTGGGGAGGTTTCGTTCAAGTACCATTATCATTGAAGAAATCTCTATCGTCTCAGTTAAAGCTATTAAAGGAATTTTGGAGCTGTTAAACAAACAACAAACAAAAGATGATAAATAACTCTGTCAGCCAACTCAAGGCGAAAAGCTAACAGCCGACAGTTGAGAAGTTAAGAAAAAATAATACCAGGAAATGTCAAAACTTGTATGAGAACCTTTTTGATATCGTTTCCAGGGAAGGTCAATTTGGAGAAGTTAAATGAAACAAATGACGCTTTCGGCTACAAAGAATAGCGATGAAAAAATTAATAGTAAATCTCTCGCTAACTCCCTTCAATTTTTAATTGAAGACAGTGCCCATGCCTGGAATATTTCTCGTCATAAATTGATCGCGCTTGTTACCATTCCGGTTTTCGTTCTCATGGTGGGCGTGATTACGGGCTTGCTGGGAAAAGATGTTTACAAATGGTTCACGGGAGAAGACCGGGTGGCTGAGAATCTGCAGGTGCTGTTCTGGGCGATTTCATTTGTACTCGGTCTAATAATCGTTCAAAGCCAATGGCGAGAAGGAGACAATTTGTACGCCGTGTTGTATGGCCTACTTTGCCTGGGGATCTTTTTTATCATCGGGGAAGAGGTTAGCTGGGGACAAAGAATCTTTGGCTGGGCCACGCCGGATTCCATGAAAGTCATCAACAAGCAAGATGAAACCAATATCCATAACATTCACGGCATTGGCCATACCATCAAGTGGCTGCATCTGGTGCTGGGTGCCTACGGTACGATTCTGCCGGTGGTGGCCTATTTCAGCAGCCTCCGCAAACGCTTCTCCAGGATGGTTTCCATGCTGGTGCCGCATTATTCCCTGATACCGTTTTTTGTGGTGCCTTTTGTGTGGCGGGTTTACAGAAATTTCTTTGAGGCACCGAAAGATTATTATTTTGCCATTTCTGAATTTTCTGAAGTGGTGGAAATCGTGATTGCATTGGCGTTTGTGTTTTTTCTGATTTTTCAATTAAAACAAATCAAACTGCGGTTGACGCAGAGCGGTGATTTCAATGGGAAGAAAAGACTGCGCTAAGCGGAGCTTTGGTAGTGTATAACAGTTCGCCAAACATTGCAGCAGCTCAGAATCCACATCAACGAAAATAGAGTGAATTGTTAAAGGAGTCGTTTAGTCATAATGAAAAAAGAAATCTGGTGTACGCTGGGTCCTTCGTCTTTAAACGACCGGGTCATCGGTCGACTGGAAGAGGCTGGCGTGAGTTTATTCAGACTGAATTTGTCTCACACAAAAACAGAAGATGTCGCTCAAATATTAAAATATATTCAGAGTCGAACTTCCGTGCCAATTTGTTTAGATACCGAAGGTGCGCAAATCCGTACCGGAGAGTTTGCGGTTGGTAAAGTCACGGTTCGTGAGAACCGCTCTTTCCGCATTAGTCGGTATGAGATGGCAGGGGATGAAAAGTTTTTTCATCTCAACCCCGTTGAAATCGTGCAGAAACTACGCGTGGGCGATTTGTTGAAGATCGACGCCGAAGTGCTGGCGCAGGTCATCGCTGTGGATGAAGAGGGCGCGGTGCTGTGGGTGCTAAACGGCGGTGAAATTGGTCAGAACAAAGCCATCACCATTCTGGAGCGAGAGATCGAAATGTCGGCGCTCTCGGAAAAAGATGAAAAAGCCCTTGCCATCGGTAAAAAAATGGGCATTCGGCATGTGGCGCTCTCTTTTGCCAACCGCGCACAGGATGTAGAAGAGATTCGAGCGGCAGCTCACCCACAGGCCACCGTAATCTCCAAAATCGAGTGCTTGAACGGCCTGCAAAATCTGGCCGAGATTGCTGAAAAATCCGATGCACTGTTGATAGACAGGGGGGATCTGTCGCGGCAGGTGAACATCGAAAAAATACCGGCGATGCAAAAAGACATCATTCGTTATGGTAAAGTTGCGGGGGTCAACGTATATGTGGCGACCAATCTCATGGAGTCCATGGTCACGTCGCCCAATCCCACACGGGCGGAAGTCAACGATGTTTACAACACGCTCATGGACGGAGCCGACGGTTTGGTTCTGGCAGCGGAAACCGCCATCGGTGATTTTCCAGTCTCTGCCGCGAGCATGGTAAAGAAAATCATCGGGGAATTTGAGAACAATCACCGCTGGCAGCGAATGCACTACACTTCCGCACCGATTTCGCTTTTGATTGAACCACACGGTGGCGAGCTGGTTAATCGCGAGGTGCAATACGATGAGCGTCAGAAATTGCAAAATTTAAAAACCCTGAAAGTGAAATACACCGATCTGCTGGATTGTGTGCAAATTGCCAACGGCACCTACTCGCCACTGATGGGATTCATGAACAAAGCAGAAATGGATAGTGTGCTCGAAAACCATCGGCTGCCGAACGGACTGGCTTGGACCATGCCCATTGTGCTGCAGACCGAAAAAAGCCGCATTAACAGCATGGTGGTGGGCGAACGCATTGCCTTGACGGATGATAGCGGGAAAATCTACGCCACCCTGAAAATCAGTGAAATCTTCACGGTGGACTTCGCCGGGGTGGCAAAAAAATGGTTCGGTACAAGTTCCCGAAAACATCCCGGCGTGGCTCGTTTATTTGAAGGCGGAGATCGTTTTTTGGCCGGAGAAATTATTCTGATGGAGAAGATGGCTTCGCCGTACCAGCATTATGAATTGACGCCGGCACAGACCCGCATGATTTTCACCCAAAAAGGTTGGAGCAAAGTAGTTGGATTTCACACCCGCAACGTGCCGCACAAAGCACATGAATATATTCAAATCAACGCCCTGGATTTGGTGCATGCGGACGGGCTTTATATCAGTCCGGTCATCGGTCCGAAAAAGTCGGGTGATTTTTTAGCGGAACCCATCCTCAAAAGCTATAAACTGCTGCTGGACGAATGCGTGTATCCGCCCGGAAAGGTCGTGCTGGGGGCGTTCTCGACCTATTCACGTTACTGCGGTCCAAGAGAAGCGGTTTTCACAGCGCTCTGTCGTAAAAACATGGGCTGCAGTCATTTTGTGGTGGGCCGCGATCACACCGGCGTGGACAGTTACTACAACGATGCTGACACTCGTCGGCTTTTCGAGAAGCTGCATGACATTGAGATCGTGCCGATCTTTTTCGACCAGGTGGGTTATGACCCTCAGACGAAAACGTACGGCGAAAAGAAGACACCGTCCACATTGCCCATCAGCGGCGGACGCATCCGGCAGGCGCTGCAGAAAAACGAGCGCCTGCCGGCATGGTTGATTCGTGAAAGCGTGCAGGATCTGCTACGCACAGAAATATCTCAGAACCGTCCGGTATTTTATGATTGAGTTAAATTTGCAGCCCGTTCGTGTCGAATTATATTGTATTAGTCATGAGGCAACAGATTGCCCATGCTGATTGGAATGTTTCCACCACAGGAACCTGCAGATAGGCATGGTTGGATGTTCAAATTAAGGCCAGACTTGTTTCCTGTCGGAGTACAATTGCGTTCCAAAATTTTAGTTTTAGAATGAGAACAACATAGTCAAGACAGAAATCCAGAACGTTGAATTTAAAGGTTTAGGTTGATGAATAGAATTGAAAAACCGGTGATGATCGTGTGCACCGGACGCAGCGGTTCCACTATGTTTTATCGGATTTTAGCCCAGCACAAAGATTTGGGCTGGCTCTCTACCTACCAACAGGTTTTTCCGAAGCTCACGTGGTTGGCGTTGTTTTCAAATTTGTACCACTGGCCCATTTTTGACAAGATAAAAGAGGAAAGATATTTTCCCAAACCGTTCAGTCCCTACAAATTCTGGGAGCAGTATGTTCCCGGAATTCGTCGGCATGATCGTCCTCTTTACGCCGAGGATGTACCACCGGAATCCATCGAGCCACTGAGGCGGGCCGTCGCAAAAATCCTGAAATATCAGAATAAGCCGCGCCTGCTTTTCAAAGTGACCGGCTGGGCGCGCATGGCGCTTTTCGAGCGCATTTTCCCAGGCATCCGCTTCATCTACATTCGCAGGAATCCGGTGTCGGTGGTGACATCGTGGGTAAACGCAGGCTGGTTGAATGTCACCGGTGCTATCGACAGCGAGGAGTGGGAATGGGGAGAGGTGCCGCCGCGCTATCGACAAATCTGGAAAGAGCTGGGCGGCGGTCCCCTGCTTTCCGCAGCCATAAAAACCCAACTGGATATCGACGATATTCGCAACAACATCGCCCGGTTTCCCGACCGCTGCTATGAAATCGATTACGAAGTTTTTACAACCCAGCCGAAAAAATATCTGCGGGAAATTCTGGATTTCTGTGAGCTCGAGTGGTACGATGAATTTGAAAAAGTGATCGATTCCACTAAAATACTGAATCTGTCCGACAAATGGAAAAAGTATCTCACTGAGGAGGAAGGAAAACTTTTGATGCAGTTTTATGATCGTGTGAACAGCGACAGCGAAGTATCAGAATTTGCCTGATATCGAAAAAAATCAAAGGTTTTTTATGTCTTAAAATTCGGCGGTAGTTCACCCATTCAAAAACCCACTGATTGGATTTCTTCGCGTCGGCAGCTTCAATTCAGTGGGTTTGTTACATCTAAGCGAACTGGAGCAACCGTTACCTCAAAAGCAAGTGTATGGAGTTTAACCTTATGGACAACATCTATTTTCTGACCATTTTGATCATCGTTTATTCTACAGTGCAATCTATTTTCGGTGTGGGGCTGCTGGTGTTTGGAACCCCCACCATGCTGTTGGCGGGATACGATTTTCAAAGCACCATTGCTTTTTTACTGCCGTCATCCATGCTCATCAGCCTGATGCAGGTGCATGCAGGAAAAAAGCATCTACAAAAATTCAAAAGCCATTTTCTGGTGTATTCGGTTCCGTTTATTGTTTTGGGATTAGCGGCGATTTTAACCAACATCGTAGAACTGGAGATAAAAGTGCTGGTGGGAGGGATGCTGGTGGTGAGCGCTATGATACGAACCACCCGCGGCCTTCAGTCTTTGCTCAGCCGTTTTTTAACAAAATACACAAAACTGTACTTGATGTTGATGGGATTGATCCACGGGCTGTCCAACATGGGCGGTGGATTTTTAACGGTGTTCATCACGGCCGTTTATGAGGAAAAGCAAACAATCCGTGCCAACATTGCTTATGGTTACCTGGTGTTTGCGATTTCGCAGATCGCGGTTTTGAGTGTACTTAATCCTGAAGTGTTGAGCTTAAAAAGTTTGCTATTTGCCGGGCTGGCGCTGCTGACGTCGCGAACAGTGGGCAACCTCGTCTATCTCAAATCAACCAACGCGGTTTACCAACACCTGATCACGGCATTCATTTTTACGTACGGTGTGATTTTGATCGGCCAGAATTTTCTGTTCTGAACTAACATCCTCGTGCGGTGATTGAGCCATCAAAAATGACGAGTGGTAAATCTTAGATTGAAATTTTCATTCTGCGTGAAAGTTGATAAGTAAACCAAATATTCACAAACAAGATCAAAATTCTAATAAAAAAAAATGAATTCAGAATTAACTATTGACAGCGAAATAAAAAGCGTCCCTTCGAACTTGTTGGTACAAAATATATTCAAGCGGTTACAAGCAGCGGGCATTGCGTACTGTTTGCTCCGAGGAGCCGATGAGCTGCAAAACACCAGCGATTTTCTGGAAATTGATTTGCTGGTGCCAAAAAGTCAGTTGTGCAAGCTGGCTGATTGTGTGGCTGAGCTGGGCTTTGTGCCATGGCCTGCCTGGGGGCACGCGCCGCATCGCTTTTTTTTGGCATTCGAGAAATCACGAAACAACTGGGTTAAACTCGATGTGGTGACCGATATCTTTTTTGGCGCGCCCATCCGTAAATTCCGTGTAAATCTGGCTGAGACCTTTTTACGGGAAAGAGTTCAGAGAGACATTTCGATGCTGTCGCCGGCTCATGAATTTATCGCCCTGCTGCTGCACGGATTGCTGGATAAAAATCAAATTCGGGCGGCTCACCGACGGCGCTTAATTCAACTGTGGCGCCAAAGAGACGAGGCTTTTGAGCGAAAGGTCGAATCTTTCAGCCAGCGCTTTTTAGCGCCGGCCATTTCCATGGCGTTTCTTGAGCAGGTTTTGGCTACGAAAGATTGGTCTGCCATCGAAGCGAAGCGCCGGGAGTTGACGATTCAATTTCGCAAACGGGATCCGTGGAGCAGCACCTGGCATGCGTTGTACAATCGGTTACTCCAGCGGTTGCGGCCGCTGTTGTTTGCCCTGCACCAGCGCGGACTGGCGGTGGCGCTGCTAGCTCCCGACGGCGCCGGCAAGTCCTCGCTGGCTGTGGCGTTGACAAATGACCTCCGGTTGAAAGCCCGACGCGTTTACCTGGGCGGCAACGTCCAGGCCCGAACCGTTAAGCTGCCCGGCAGCGCGTGGCTGCACCAGCACATAAAATCGCGGAATGGACGGGCTGCTTCCAAAAATCCATTTCAAATTTGGTTAAAAGGGCTGAATTTTTGCAACAAACTGCTGGAACGCTGGTTATGTGCTTTGGTTGCGCACTACCACATCCTGCGGGGAAGGATAGTTGTATTCGATCGATACATCTATGATTCATGGCTCCACAAAAAATCCGACTCGGTTTGGAAGCGGATTCGCAGAGGGTTGTTTGAAGGCGGACTGCCGCAACCGGAATTGGTGGTTTTATTAGATGCGCCCGGAGACGTTTTGTTTCAGCGTAAAGGCGAGCATTCACCGGCCTGGCTGGAACAGCAGCGGCAGAGCTATCTCAAATTGGTCGATAAAATATCGAATATGCGCGTGGTGGATGCGACCCAATCAACGGAAAGCGTGAAAAGTGAAGTGACTGCCTTGATCTGGCAGCAATACCGGGAAAGTCATAAAAGATAATAGATGGAAGCGGAAGTCCAAACAGAAATTCATCCTAAAAAATCCAAAAAGCAGGATACGACCAGGAAACAAATACGCGGCTCCAGTTTACTGCTGATGGGTCGGTTTGTGTCCACCGGGTTGAACTTTGCTTCCCAGGTACTCATGGTTCGGTATCTCACCACCACGGATTACGGCGCGTTTGCCTATGGACTGTCGGTGGTGGCTTTTTTTCACGGTCTTTCTTCGCTGGGTTTACGACGCGGAATCACGCGGTTTATTCCCATCTACCATGAACGGGATGAATACGACAAGTTGACCGGCACGCTGGTACTCACCGTCGGCACGATTATTCTCACTGCCATCCTGATCGTCGGGGCCATGCATTATTCACCGGAGCTCATTGCCCGCTTGATCAAGGACAAAGAACAGCCGGTGAACCTGCTGTTGATTTTGATTTTCATGGTGCCGGTGGAAGCGTTTGACGGTTTGCTGGTGGCGCTGTTCGCCAGTTTTGGTAGTCCCAAAGCGATCTTCTTTCGCAAGTTTGTGGTGGCGCCGGGGCTGAAATTGACTGTAGTGATGCTGCTTATTTTTTTGAAAAGCAGTGTGGTGTTTTTGGCGTACGGTTATCTTACCGGCAGCGCAGCGGGCATGTTGTTTTTTATATGGCTGCTGCTGCGTACCTGGCACCGGAATGGCATTTTGCAGCGTTTGAAACTCAAAGCCATGAAAATTCCCGCAAAGGAAATTTTTGCCTTTACCATCCCTTTGCTCACTTCGGATCTGGTGACGATTGTCATGCATTCAGCCGACACCTTGCTCCTGGGTTATTTTCATGATACCACACAGGTAGCGGCGTTTCGGGCGATTTTACCCGCAGCGCATTTTAATAAAATTCCTATGATGAGTTTCGCGATTCTTTACACGCCGTTAGCAGCGCGCTTGTTTGCAAAAAACGATTTTAAAGCCATCAACGATCTCTACTGGCGTACTGCCATCTGGATGTCGGTGCTGTCTTTTCCGATTTTCGCCCTGACTTTTTCGCTGGCCAAACCGCTGACGCTTTTTCTCTATGGCGCACGCTACGAGTCCTCCTGGGTGTACATGCACTTGTTTGCACTGGGATATTATTTCAATGTCGCGCTGGGTTTTAATGGTCTGACTTTAAAAGTGCTGGGAAAAATTCGTTATGTTGTCATATTGAATTTTGCAGCCGCGTTTCTCAACCTGGTTCTGGCTTTCGTGTTAATACCGAAATATGGCGCTCTGGGCGCAGCCATTGCCACCACGGGCGCTTTGTTTATACACAATATTTTCAAACAAGCGGGTTTAAAGTTGGCGACAGATATCCACATTTTTGAATGGAAATATTTCTCTTTTTATGTGCTGGTCATTGCAGCAGCCACGATTCTTTTCCTGATCCAATTTTTCTTGACGAAAAGCGTGTACGTACTCATTCCGGTGGCAGCGATTTTTTCGATGGTTTTGTTCATGCTTTCTCGGGACAAGCTCAATGTGGAGGAGACGTTTCCGGAATTGCTTAAGATTCCCGTGATCGGAACTATTTTTAAATTAAAATTCCCCAAAATGAAGTAGCGGCGGTTTTGATGTTGAGTACGACTTTAAATACGGATTTTACACCGGGCACCAATCGCAAGGGTGACATGGTGTCGGCAGACTGGCGGTTTCTGCTGCCAAATCTGGAAATGGATACCATTGTCTGCGTGGGCATGCCCCCCATTTCCACCACGGTGGTGCTGTCCAAAATGTGCCGGGAGCTGTTCATCTTCGCTAACCATCAATTAAAAATCGATCTCTACTATAATGCTCTGAACAACCGCAATGTCAAAAACCTCCGCATGCTGCTGATCAAAGATTCGTACAAACCGGTTTTATCGGAAAAAAGCGTGGATTTGGTTTTCGCCACCACCCGCAAACACTTCAGCAAAATCATCAAAGGTAAACAAGATTTGATGCAATTGTCTCAGATACTCAAACCGACTGGTGTGGTCTTTTTGAAAGTCGATGGCTTATTGGGCCGCCGGCTCATTCGCCTGTTAAAAAGCAATTTGGTTGAAGATGGCGCCGGTTACACTCAGGAGTACTGGCTGGCGCCCGCGTTGGGACGGATGCGGCTGGCTGTTCCGCTGAATGACCGAGAGACAGGTAAGTTCTTTACCGAAAAAATGCTCAACGGGCGTTCGCTGAAAAATAAGCTGTTGCGTTCGTACGGAAAGTTGCTCGGGTCGTATCCCCGGGCCATTATCAGGGGGATGACCGCGCCGGAAATTCTGGACGCCCCGCCCGACTATCTGCTCACCATCGGTCAGAAAGCGGGCTTGGATCTGTCGGCATATAGCTGGTGTGTTTCTGCCGGCGGGCGTTACAATGCCAAAAAGATCGTGTTTTACCTGTTTTCCCGGGAAGCGGATAAACCGGTGATGGTGATCAAATTGACCCGCAGCCCGGAATTTAACTACCGATTGGAAAACGAATACACTGCTTTGAATAAACTACGGGATCAAAATATCGTTGAATGCGACTCTTATCCGGAACCGCTGTTTCTGGATTATCACGGCAATCTGGCGGTGGTAGGCCAGAAAGTCATCAGCGGGGAATCATTGAGCGAGTGCACAGTAGCTTCTGCGGGCTGCCCGTTTGCCCGGGCAACCATCGCCTGGCTTACGGATTTTGCCCAAAAAACAGTACAGCGCATCGATGAAGACGAGCTGCCCAAAATGGTCAATTCCCTGCGTGAGCTGTTGAGCCGTTTTGCACGAATTTATAAGATGCACGAAAGCCATTTGAGTTTTCTTTCCGAACAGATCGACCGCCTGGCTCTGGCCGATTCGTCGTTTCCGTTGGTGTTTCAACATGGCGACGCCGGCTGCTGGAATGTCATCATTACCGACAATCGGAAAATTGCGTATGTGGACTGGGAAGCCGCCGAACCGCTGGGTATGCCGCTCTGGGATCTGTTCTATTTTGTCAAAACTTTTGGCACCATTATGTTTCGAAAATCCGGCGTGCACAATTCGCTGCTGGCTTTTGAGCAAAATATTTTAATGCCTTCGGAACTGGGCACGCTGCTAATCGAAGTCTGTGAACATTATTGCGAAACTTTGCAGATAAACAAAAACCTGCTTGAACCGTTGTTTTACACCTGCTGGGTACATCGAGCCTTGAAGGAAGCCACCCGTCTGTCGGCGCAAACCCTGGATTCCGGTCACTACGTCAATTTACTGCGGGTGGCCATCGAGCATAAAAACACACCTGTTTTACAACGATTGTTTTCATTAAGTCAAAATGATGGAGTATAAAATGCAACCAAAGCCGAATATCCTCTTAATTGTCATGGATTCTGTACGAGCGGCCAATTTATCGTGTTATGGCTATGCGCGAGCCACCACACCAAATATCGATAAATTTGCCGAAGAAGGGACGCTGTTTGAGCGAACCACTTCAGAGGGCTGCTGGACTCTGCCAGTCCATACCTCGCTGTTTACCGGCTTGTATCCGCTCAACCACGGCGTGACGATTTCTAAGGACGCTTTGCCGGAAGATTATCCGACGCTGGCGCAGATTTTGAAGGAAGAGGGTTATCAAACTTGCTGCTTTTCAAACAACGCCTACATCAGTCAAAACACAGGATTGGGACAGGGTTTTGATTTGTTGGAAGACGTTTGGCGCAAAATCAATCCTCGCGGCATTAAACGCACCCGCCTGTCGCACATCAAAATTCAATTGCGTAAATTTGGAAAAGCAGGCGAGCCGCTCATTGCCTTCCTGCAAATGGCCAGCCGTGTGAAAAAGATTTTCAAAGGCCAGAAGGTGAAAAAAGACAACGGCGCCAGCTTGACCAATGATATGATAAAACGATGGCTATCGACTTCGCGCGATGCGGAAAAGCCGTTTTACCTGTTCGTCAATTACATGGAATGCCATGAAAAATACCATCCGCCGCATCCGTACGACCGAAAATTCATGCCGTCAAAATACTCCCCCTGGCGGGTGTTGCAGGTGCCGCCGGACAAAGCCCGGGTGCTCAACGGAGATCCTCGGAAGAAAAAGGAAGATTTAGAAATCATGACCGCGCTTTATGACGGAGAGCTCAATTATCTCGACCACAAAATTGGCGAGCTGCTGGAATTTTTAAAATCCCTCAACCTTCTGGATAACACCGTGGTCATCATCACGTCGGATCATGGGGACAGCCTGGGCGAGCATGAAGAGCTGGGTCATCGTAAAGTGCTGTTTGAGCAGCTAACCCACGTGCCTTTGATCGTGCGCTATCCCGAGCGTTTTAAAGCCGGCGTGCGCAACAGCGAATTGGTGCAATTGAGCGACCTGTTCCCGACCATTCTGGAGTTGGCTGGGGTGGCTTCTGCGAAAATTAACTGCAATGGATTTCAATGCCTGTGCAAACTGAAGGCTGAGCCGTTGCGCGAATTCACCATTTCAGAAAACACGGCTCCTAAAAGTTTGAACAGCATACAGATCAAGTCATTGAAAAATAAACGATACAAATTCATCTGGAAATCCACAGGCGAGCACGAGCTTTACGATTTACAAACCGATCCGCAGGAGAATCAAAATCTGATTAATAAAGAAACCGATATTGCAGCCCAACTGCAAGCTCAATTGGAAAACTGGATGCGGGAGCACGAAAACCATCAGTTAGAAAAAAGGGAAGCGGTGTTCGATGAAGCACTTTCGGAACGGCTGCGGGCTCTGGGGTATGTGAATTAGAGCGAAAGATGTGGCAGGGGAAACGTTATTTTTAGGACACTTATTTTAAGGATGCCCATTCTGCTTTTGGCAATTGGCTGTGGGCTTTTGAGTCATGGATAATAATTCTACAACGTCACTTTGTCATTCGGAGGAGCGAAGCGACGAAGAATCTCTGCGAATGCACTACAGGCAGGGCCTAAAAAAGAGATTTTTCGCTCTCCCGCTGAGCGGGATCGCTCAGAATGACGTGGTAAACGAAAGTGTCGTGGGAGTAATAATCTGATAGCAAATTATGAGATTTTTTAGAGCTACGAAAATTTGGAAACAGCGGAATCCGTTAACCAGAGAGAAAAAGCGGATAAACAACCCAATCTACAGACTGAAGTCTGGTAGCGAGAAGACAAATGCGAATTGCCAACTACCAAAAGCTGACAGCAAAAGACCAAAAGCTGAAAGGGTACAGATTATTTATGAAAAACTTTCAGGGATATATCCATGTTGAGTAAAAAACGGAACGCCTCCGGAATCCGCCATTTATCTTCCGCCCGATCGAAATGGCTGCCATTTTTATTGTTCGGCGCTTTATTACTGGCACTGCCTGCCATCGGGTACACTATTTTCAACGCCGATAAAACTCTGCTGTTGGGCGCGGTTTTCGGGGTCCTCATCGTGGTGCTGTCCATCACCAAACCCGAATCCGCTACCCTGGCAGTAGTATTTGTATTTTACACCAACCTGGCGGTGGTGGCAAAAACTCTGCATGGTGTACCGGGCGTTGTGGCCGGCTCTTTCAGTCTTCTGCTCTGTCTGCCGCTGGCCAATTACCTGTTCATCCGTCGGCAGAAAATTATCATCGATTACCCATTTTTGTTGATGATATTGTTTTTAGCCCTGGCCACGGCTTCCACTTTGCTGATGTCCATCGATATAGATCGCTCTTTAGCCTGGATTCTGGAATATTTGTTAGAGGGCGTGGCTCTGTACTTTTTGTTTGTGAATGTCATACGCAACCTCACCATCTTTAAAAAGGTAGTCTGGATGCTGTTGTTTGTGGGCACGCTTCTTGGCAGCATGAGTTTGTATCAGGAGCTATTTAGCGATTACAAATCCACATTTTGGGGTCTGGCTCAGAGAAGCAAAGAGATCGAGTTTGAGGATGAATTCTACGGCGATGTTTACGGTCAGGGCGGCATCATCAAATCGCGTGAAAAAGTAGGCGGTAAAAATCGCTCCGGCGGCCCCATCGGCAAGCCCAACCGTTATGCCCAGATCATGGTAGTGCTGTTGCCCCTGGCGCTGTTCCGGTTTTGGGGGGAGCGTAAAAAGTTTTTGAAATATTTTGCCCTGTTTTCCACCCTGATCATTTTAGGCGGGGTTTTGCTCACATATTCCCGCGGCACTTTTTTAACTATGGTGATGCTGTTTTTTCTGCTGGCACTTTTTAAGTACATTCGTCCCGGGCAAATTGTGGCTACGGTGCTGGTGGTGATTCTGATGATGATCGTGGCGGCGCCGGGTTATTTTGCCCGAGTGGACACGTTACGCGGCATCGAAGGATTGTTTTCAAAATCAGCCGAAGTGCGCCCGGACGGCACCACCCGCGGCCGGCTCACGGAAATGCTGGCGGCTTTCATGGCTTTTCTCGATTATCCGGTGCTCGGCGTGGGACCGGCGCAATATACTGAATTTTACTCCAACGAGTACCAAAGCGACCCGGATATCGCCTTCCGCTTTCTCGGTAGAAATAGAAGAGCGCATACGCTGTATTTTGAATTTATGGCGGAATTCGGCCTGTTAGGATTCGGAGTGTTCATGAGCATCATTTTTCTGATGATGTACCGGCTCTGGCATATCCGACGTGCAAGTGTGAAATTGAAACCGGACATGGCGTACCTCGCCATGTCGTTGTGGTTTGCGATTTTGGCATACCTCGGAACCGCGATTTTTCTCCATCTTTCGTATCAGAGATATTTGTGGTTTCTCCTGGCCATCTCTGGCGCTTTTGTGCATATTTATCGCGAAATGGCGGCCGAAACCGAGCAGAAAGAGGAGCAAACCACCCCAAAGGTGAGAACGGTGGAAAGCGTACCCTTTAATTCTACTCCCTTGCAAACGCCTTGAGTGTTGAACTGAGGGTACCGTTGGCATGAAACAAACCGAAATGATTTCCACTGCAACACAGACAACGGGAGTTGACTTGTCTCCAAATCGGACCGCTCGGGTGGAGGAGAGCTTGGCAGAAAGTGAATTGATTCGCAGACTAGATTGGCGCTTTCTTTTGCCGGATCCGCAGCTGCGGCGTGTGGCTTACATCGGCGCTGAAAAACCGATCCTGATTTCAGCCTTGCGCTATTTTAGCGAAAGCGTGTGCTTGCTGAATAAAAGCTGTTCGGACCCGCACCGCAGCTCACCCGATAAAGCGCTTGATTTGCTGGTGGTCTGCTCTTCGGATGGTTCTGAATTGCAGCGAGCCGCTGCGCTGGTGAAACCCGACGGCTTTTTGTACTGGGAGATCGATCGCCAATTTCAGCTTAGGTCGTTGTGGCAATGGCTAAAAGATTTCGTGTCTGAAAAGAAGCGCTCAGGTTTTGCGGCCAGCCATTTAAATGAGGCAGCCAATCTGTGCGAGCTGGCCGGATTTCGGGAAATTGAATTTTACTGGCATCGACCCAATTTTGAAAATTGTCTCGATATCGTTTCACTGAATGACGAAACCGCGTTGAATTATTTTTTCTCACGTGAACGGGCCGATTTAATTGGCAAGCTCAAAATAGCGGGCGGTGGTTTTTTGAATAAATTAAACTTGCTGAAATACCTGGCGCCTTGTCTGAGCCTGGTGGCTTGCAAGCGCGTTTGATTGAATTTATGAATACGGTTCTGACTTTTTTGACCGAAAACCGACGGCGTTTGCAGCTGCAAGCGTATGGCGCGCCGTCGCGCTGGTCCTGCGTGTGGATGACGCCGCGCTTCAAAGCTTCCAGCCATTTGATCCTGTTCATCCTATCGGAAAATCGCTCGCAGCCGTTTCTGGTGGTGAAAGTACCGCGACTGCCGGGAGACCACCGGCGTCTGGATCGGGAAGTGGAGAACCTGCGCCGGGTACACACACTAAAGCCAAGCGGATTTGAATCCATTCCGAGTGTCATCGCTTATGAAGATTATTTGGAGCACCGGTTGCTGGTGGAAACCGCCCTGCCGTTCGATACCATGCGCCAGTCAACGGTACGGAAAATGCCTGAGAGCTGCTTGCAGACCGGCTTGGGTTGGCTGCTTGACTTGCATTTGATTTCGAGGACAAAAACCGAAGCAGACCGCACCTGGTTCGAGAGGTTGATTCAACGACCACTGCAGAATCTGAACGCTGCCGTACCGCTATCGGCTGCAGAAAAAACTTTGCTGCAAAAAACTCGCACAATCACGAATACCTTGTGGAATGACACGCTGCCTCTGGTGTTTGAGCACGGCGATTTCAGCGCACCCAATATTCTGTTTGCCGCGCCTGATCAAATTGCGGTGGTGGATTGGGAGCTTGCCGAACCTCGAGGATTGCCGGCCGCCGATTTATTTTTCTTTTTGACTTACCTCGCTTTTGCCAGAAAAACCGCGCGCAAACGCACGCACTACCTCGCGGCTTTCCACAACGCTTTCTGGGGTGCAAATGCCTGGGCTAAACCCCACATTCAAAAATACGGCCATGCCCTGCAAATTTCTGCCAAACAATTAAAGCCGCTGTTTGTGCTGTGCTGGTGCCGTTACGTCGCCGGCCTGGCCATGCGGCTGCACCAGCAGGAAAGCGATCCGACCAGGATGTCGGCGACCACAGCCGACTGGCTCCGCCACAACCGGTATTTTGCCCTGTGGCAGCACGCCGTGGAGTATTTTGAGGAACTGGATTTTAGGGAGGCGCGATAATTCTTCGAAGCAAGGCATTCGAGGGTAATATTTAATGGTTAAAGTAGATGAACGATTGGAAATCAAGTTAATAAATGTCCAGGAATTCCGAAAAAAATTGTAAAAGCGCAGGTCTAGTGAAATCGGAGGTGACAGTCGTTCGTACACACGGTCGTAGTCGGTTTACGGTGTGCTTGATCGGTCCGGATGGCGTGGGCAAAACCACGGTTACGGCAAAGGTGAAGGAGCTTTTGCCCATGGCGGTGAAATACATCTACATGGGAGATAACATCGAATCGTGCAACTACATTTTACCCACCACACGTTGGTGGAAAAAACGCCAGCAGCGCAGAGGCACGGGCCAGAAACTCACGAGGGCGCCATCGCCGGCCGATTTTAAACGACGGGCTGCGCAGTCAGAATCGCCGCGCTCCGGCGGACAGCGGATTATGAAACTGGTCAAAAAGGCCATCGGATTTGTAAACCGCATTTTGGACGAATGGTATCGTTATTTTATGGTGGCTTATTTTAAGCGCCGGGGATTTGTGGTGCTGATGGATCGGCATTTTGTTTACGATTACTACCACTTTGATATCGCAGCGCAAAACGGTCATCGAACCTTGAAACGCCGGCTGCACGGATTTCTACTGAAACATACCATTCCGGATCCCGATTTAGTGATCTGTTTAGACGCACCCGCCGAAATCATTTTTAAACGAAAAAAAGAATTTTCAGTGGAATATATCGAAAGCCGTCGCCAGCAATATCAAAGTTTGAAAAACGTAGCAAAAAATTTTGCTCTGGTAGACGCCAATCGCAGCTTGAACCAGGTAGTGAAAGAGGTAAGGGAATTGATTTGTAATTTCAATCAGAAGGGAGCGGTTTAGGGAATCTTTGAGGGGAGATAAATGGGGGCTACTTGCTGCAATTACAAATAGTTAAGTGAATGCAAATGAATTTCAAAAAAAAACGAATGTCTGATAAAAACGGCGCCATGCCCAAAATTCTCGTCACGGACAGCCATCGCGGCAGCGCCATCGCTATTATTCGATCTCTGGGGCGAAAGGGTTACCGGGTGGTGGCAGCGGATTCGAACCCGCGCAGTCTCGGGTTTCAGTCGCGCTACGCCCGGGAGAAAGTAGTGTACCCCAATCCGGAATCCCAGCCGCAGGAATTTTGTGATTTTATTTTAGATACGGTGCAGAAGCAGGGGATTGACCTGGTGCTGCCCGTGACCGATTTAGTCATTCAACCGCTTGCCAGTCGCCGAGAAGATTTTTCCGGTAAAACCAAATTGGCCATTCCCGAAAATGAGCTGTTGCAGGCCGTGACCGATAAAGACCAAACCGTGCAAATCGCGCAAAAACTGGGGGTGCCCACCCCGGCCACTTTTACCGTGAGAACGGCTGCGGAAGCTCTGGCCAAAGCCAAGGAGCTCGGATGGCCGGTGGTGTTAAAACCGCAGATTTCGCGGCTTTTACGGCAAGGCGAACGCATCGAAAAATACTCAGTCTCCTACGCCAACGATGCAGAAGATTTACAGCGCCAGATGTCGGAGCTGGAAGGCAAGTGCTCGGTGCTGTTGCAGCGCTATCTTGAAGGCATTGGCTACGGCGTGGAGCTGCTGATGCACGAAGGCCGGCCGCTGGCGGCATTCGAACACAAACGGCTGCGGGAAGTACCGCTCACCGGCGGCCCCAGCGCCTACCGCGAAAGCGTGCGGCTGCATCCGGAGCTTTACCAATATTCCGTCCGTATTTTAAAAGAGCTGCGCTGGACCGGCCTGGCCATGGTGGAATTCAAAGTCGGTAATGAGCGCGCAGAGCTGATGGAAATCAACGGCCGGGTTTGGGGCTCGCTCCCCCTGGCGATTGCCAGCGGTGTGGATTTTCCCGCAATGCTGGTCGAGCTGTATCTGAACGGCGCCGACGCGGTAAAACCACAACTCAATTCCGAATATAAAATCGGCTTGAAATGCCGGGATCTCGGCCGCGATTTGATGTGGATGGTTTCGGTGCTCATCCGCCGGCAAAAGGTTTCCTTTTTACCCATGCCCAACCGTGTGCAAGCGTTGAGTGCGTTTCTGAGCCTGTTCGATCCGCGCAACAAATTTGATCTGCTTTGTTTCGATGACCCCCGACCCGGTCTCGCTGAGCTGCCGCGTATCTACCAGAAGTTTCGTGTAAAGAGGCAACAACTGTCATGATATTAAGATTCAAATCATAAATGAATTTTTAATTATGTTTAATTCAAATGGAAAAAGTGCAAATACTTTTCATGTATTAACCTATCACCGGGTGGCGGAATTACAAGCCGGGCCGCATCTGAATCCGGGATTGATCAGCGCTACGCCCGCCCTGTTTGCCCAGCAGATGATGTTTCTAAAAGAAAACTTTCAAGTCATCGCCATGGCCGATTTGCTGCAGTCTGTAAGAAACGGCTGCCCGCTGCCAAAGCGCGCCGTACTCATCACCTTTGACGACGCCTACCGCGATTTCGGCGAAAACGCCTGGCCAGTGCTCAAAAAATGGCGGCTGCCCGTCACCGTGTTTGTTCCGACAGCGTATCCGGATCGTCCAGAAAACCGCTTCTGGTGGGACCAACTGCATCAAGCGATCATGCACTCGCAGCGCCAGTGCCTGCAGTTAGCCGAACTGGGAGACATTCCTCTGGCTTCATCCGAACAGCGACGGCAAGGGTTGAAATGCGTACAGACCTGGATAAAAAATAAACCTCACACTGCGGCAATGGCGCTGGTGGATGAAATCTACCAACAAGCGGAAATAGCTAAGAATCCCGCCAGCCCGGTACACAGATGGGAAGAACTCAGGAAGCTGGCCTCAGACGGTGTGACTCTGGGCGCTCACACTCGCACGCATCCCATTCTCACGCGTCTGCCGCTGCAGGCTGCGCGGGAAGAAATCATCCAGTCACAAAATGATTTGAAGAAGGAAATCGGTTCGGTGTTGCCGATATTTTCCTATCCTGATGGCGGTCACCATGATGGGATCGTCAACATTCTCAAAGAAGAAGGATTTTTGCTGGGATTCAATGGGCCTGCCGGGCACAATGATCTGAGCACGGCTGACCTGTTTCGAATTCGGCGGATCAATATCACGCCGCGTTCCACTGAGCTGGTGTTTCGGCTGCGGCTGACACGCTGGTTTTCCAGCGTCGAGCGCTTTCGTATGCGGAAGCGCATACAGGAGATTACCTCGACCATTGAATTCGAAAAGGAGTCACATGACCACGCTGCAAACTGAAAAAATCAGAACCGTTGCAAAATCGCCGAGCCATGCATCCAATGGCCGACGCAAATTAAAAATCGCTTACACAATGTCGCGTTTTCCCAAGCTCACCGAAACGTTTATTCTCTACGAAATCTTAGCCCTGGAGAAGATGGGCGTGCAGGTGGAGATTTTCCCGTTGATTCATGAAAAACAATCGGTGATGCATCCGGAAGCCCAAAAAATGGTGCGGCGCGCCTGGTTTCTGCCCATAATTTCGCTGTCGATTCTGGCCGCGCATTTTCATTATCTTTTTCATAAGCCCAAAGCCTATTTAAAAGTGTTATTCGAAGTGCTAACAGGTACTTTCGGCAGCCTGAATTTTTTTCTGGGCGCTCTGGGGCTTTTCCCGAAAACCGTGTGCATGGCGCTCGCCATGGAGCGGTTGGGTATCATGCATTTGCACGCGCATTTTTCCAACCATCCGGCGCTGGCTGCGCTCATCGTCCATCGGTTGACCGGCATTCCGTACAGTTTCACCGCGCACGGTTCGGATCTGCACGTAGAACGCCGCATGCTCGACCGCAAGGTGGCGGCATCGGCGTTTGCCGTAGCTATTTCACAGTACAACAAAAAAGTGATGCTAAGAGAATGTGGCGAAAAAATGCATGGCAAAATTCACGTGGTACACTGCGGTGTGGATGTGGATGAATTTACCCCCTCCCAGAAGATTAAAAACGGCCGACCGTTTCAAATTTTGTGCGTGGCTTCTTTTGAAGAAGTGAAAGGCCACCAGTACCTGGTGGAAGCTTGCAAGCTGCTGGTCAAAGACGGCATTTCGTTTCAATGTCATTTAGTCGGTTACGGGCCACTCAAAAACAAAGTGCGGAGGCAGGTAAAGGAAGCGGGATTGCAGGATAAAATATTGATCTACTCGGCGCTGCCGCGGCCCGAGATCTTAAAAATGCACGCCCTGGCCGATGTGAAAGTGCTGCCCAGCGTGCCAACCAGGCAAGGAAAACGCGAAGGCATTCCGGTTGTGCTCATGGAGGCCATGGCCAGCGGACTGGCGGTGGTATCAAGCAAATTGTCCGGCATACCGGAGCTGGTTGAAAACGGCGAGACCGGCTTGCTGGTGGCTCCAGGCGACGTGCCCGCGCTGGCCGACGCGCTGAAATGGCTGTCAATGGATCCCATACTGCGAAAAAAGATGGGAGAGGCCGCTAGAGAACGCGTGGTACGCAAATTTAATTTACACAAAAATGCCAGAAAACTCGCGCACTTGTTTCTGGCGAATTTAAATCGAAATGTCGGAAACTGACATATTACGGAAACGGTGAAATCATAACTTGGCGTAGCGTTTTTACAAAGCGCATTTTTTGCACAAGCGAAACAAAAATTAGTCAAATCTTTGTTAAATTTGGTCGGATTTGTGTATACGATCCCTGGCATTAAAATTGCTTTATAAGAGCAAATCGAGAAGGCATACAGATAGGTTGTTGAGGTTGTATGCAAATTCTCTTCAAATGCCGCAGTTGACCGGCATGGGGGCGCACTGACCAGCAAATCGAATTTGACGATCCCCGTTTTCTTAAAATTGACTTTTGTCCTTCACAGCGTTTGTAGTTGTTTGTCGTGATATTTAAATTGATCGACAAACAACATCTAAATCAATTTATTATTTTTTCAGGGCAAGACTTCGGATAGAAGTTTGATTCGAAGTAAATTTAATTTTGGAGTTTTTGTGGTGATTAAGAAAATATTCCAGTTGTTACCCGTCATCCACCTGTTGTTTTTTTATCAAACAAGTTCAGCTCAAACCGTGACTCGAGGACCATATTTGCAGGTGGGTACCCCCAACAGCATCATCGTGCGCTGGCGTACGGATACCGCCACAGACAGCCGTGTAGTTTACGGCACCACCATTGGCCAGCTCAATATGAACATGCAGAGCGCGCTTGTGACCACCGAGCATGAAATCAAACTTTCAGGTTTGCAGCCGGACACCAAATATTATTATGCCATCGGAACCCGCACCACCAATCTGGCCGGGGGAGACAGCAGTCACTTTTTTATCACCTCGCCCGGTCCCGGTAGCAACAAAGCCACACGCATCTGGGTGCTGGGTGATTCGGGCACGCGCAACTCGCGGGCGCGCGCTGTGCGCGATGCTTACTACAATTTTACCGGCACGCGCCACACCGATTTATGGCTGATGCTGGGGGATAACGCTTACAGCAGCGGTGCGGATCAGCAATATCAGGATGCGGTATTTGAAAGAATGTACGAAGAAATGCTGCGCAAATCCGTGCTCTGGCCGACTCTTGGAAATCACGATGATAACACCGCGTCCACGCCCGGTCCGTATCCTTATTATGATATCTTTACCCTGCCCACCAACGGCGAAGCAGGGGGTATCGCTTCCGGCACCGAAGCTTACTACTCGTTTGATTATGGCAGCATTCATTTTATTTGCCTGAATTCAACCACAGCAAATTTGCGCCAGCCGGGAAGCCCCATGTGGGTCTGGCTGGAAGAAGACCTGGCGGCCAACGACAAAAATTGGATCATCGCTTTCTGGCACCATCCGCCGTACAGCAAAGGCTCTCACAACTCAGACCGCGAGAATGAGCTGGTGACCATGCGCGAAGTTGCTCTGCCCATTCTGGAAGACTACGGCGTGGATCTGGTGCTGGCCGGTCACAGTCATTCTTACGAACGTTCGTTTCTTCTGGACCGGCATTATGATGTTTCCTCCACCTTAGCTGACAGCATGATCATCGACGGCGGTAACGGGCGAACGGACGGCGACGGTGCGTACAATAAAAGCCATTTGAATCCAACCCCGCATGAAGGCGCGGTTTACGTGGTGGCGGGCAGCTCGGGGAAGCTCGGCAGTGGAAGATTAGATCATCCCGTCATGGTCACCTCCCTCAAAGAGCATGGCTCGGTGGCGCTGGATGTGGACGACAACCGATTGGATGCCACATTCATCGATAAGTTTGGAGCTATTCGTGATTACTTTACTATAATAAAAGGAAGCGGAAGTGCCCCGGCCACAAAGTTGGTGTTAGCTTCTCAAATCCAGTATGTTGGCGTCATCGGCTCGAATGTACCCTTTCCATTTGTGGTGGAAACCCGCGATATCAACGATAATCCGGTTGCCGGGGTGACGGTGACTTTTGAGGTCGTCGCCGGGACGGGCAGCCTGTCAGATTCGCAACCGCAGCTCACTGGCGCCGATGGCCGCGCGGCCAGCACCCTGACGCTGGGCATGACGGCTGATACCACTCTGGTTTCCGCCACTTCAGATGGGTTGGCCAATTCACCCATAATTTTTACTGGAATTGCGATTCTTCCTCCCGCTCCCGAAATAGCGGTCAATCCTGCACAGCACGATTTTGGCCAAGTGTTTGTGGACAGCAGCGCTTTACAATCGTTTGTAGTTTCTAACCGCGGAACGGCAGATTTGCAGGTAACTGACATAACTTTAACCGGCAGCGATTCAGCGGCCTTTAGCATTGAGAACGGCGCGACGCCTTTTACTGTGCTACCGGGGGACTCCGTAGAATGGGTGGTGCGTTTTCAGCCGGCGTCTCCGGGCATGAAAAGCACCACTTTGCGTTTAGCCAGCAACGACCCGCAAAACAATCCCCTCGATGTCAGCTTGACTGGTGAAGGAGTTATGATGCCGCAACCGCAGATTGCGGTGCAACCGCCTGCCTATGATTACGGTGAAGTGACCGTGGACAGCAGTCGCGCTCAAAAATTTGTAGTAATGAATACCGGGTCATCGGAGCTCTATGTCACAGGCATCTCGCTCACCGGTGGCGATGCGGATGCCTTTAAACTCGACAGTGGGAGCGTTCCTTTTACACTGGCGTCGGATGACACTCAACAAATTGTAGTGAGCTTTCATCCGACGTCAGTGGGTAACAAATCTGCTGTTTTACGTTTCACCAGCAACGATGCCCAGAATAACCCCCTGGAATTAGACTTAACGGGTGAAGCAGTCCTTTCCCAACTTCCTCAAATTGCTGTGGAACCGTCTTCATTTAATTATGGAGAAGTGGTCATCGATAGCAGCGCCGCGCAGGCGTTTGTGGTTTTCAATACCGGAACCGCAGAACTGTCGGTGACTGGCATCACTCTATCAGGAGAAAACCGCGATGCATTTAAAATTGAAGATGGTTCCAGCCCGTTCAGTCTCCTTCCAGGCGACTCGCAACAAGTAGCTGTCAGCTTCATGCCAAAAACCGAAGGGTTGAAATCAGCGGTTCTCCGAATAGAGAGCAACGATGCGGACGACAATCCAATAGAGGTACCGTTGTCGGGTACTGCCAAAACAAAAAATACGGTGTCAGTGAATCCGCGTCCGTCTGACGCAATCCCCGCGCAGCTCAGATTGAGTGCCAATTATCCGAATCCTTTCAACGCGGAAACCATCATCGAATATGCGCTTCCGGAAGCCACAGAAGTGCGGCTAACTGTTTACAATAATCTGGGACAGTTGATTCGCGTGCTGGTAGATGAATCTCAATCGGCCGGCGTGAAAAAAGTCGTCTGGAATGGCACAATTCGCACAGGCCAGACTGCGGTTTCCGGAACGTATTATGTACGTTTGGAAGCGCAGGGTAGAAAGATTGTGCGGAGAATGATTTTGCAAAAATAGAATTTAATTCACCTAACTCGAGGCTGCTTATTAGTAACAAGGCCAGATACTGAAAAATCAAACGTCGGTGTCTGGTTTTTTTTTGAGGGAATTTTTAAGTTGTCATTTTTGTATAAAATTTAGTAAATTTCCAACCGCGGTTTACAGATTAAAATTGTTTCAGGAGTGTCGATGAAGAATTTCGGTCAAGGTACCTCCGTTTCCCGGTGGCAGTCGATGGCTCTGCTTTTGACCTTGATTTTTGTTTGTAATTCGCCCATACCGTTGCTGGGGCAATCCAGAGCACAGCTTCATGCACGCTTCGTTCGAACGGCGGACAGCTTGTTTGCTCTGAAAAAATTCGACCAGGCGGAATTCGCCTTTCACCAGGCGCTGGTTTTCAACGACACCTCCCGTTATGTTCTAAAGCGTCTGGGGGAAGTAGCATACGAACTGGAGGAGTGGAAGAAATTTCGCGACTGGTTCCACCAGATTCTCGAAATCGACCCTTCGAATCAAGAAGCGATTGCCTACCTGAAAAACAATCCCAAAGTGCGCAGATATTTTTCGGCCGGAGACAGCTTGCGAAAAGCACAGGCTTTCAAAGCCGCGGAAGAAGTTTACAAGAAGGCTTTGGAAATAGATCCGGCATCCAAAACCGCCCTGATGGGATTGGGACTGATTGGATATGAAAGCCGGAATTGGGGTCTCACAAAAAAATGGTTTAAAAAAATTCTGGAGGGGGATATTCAGGATGCGGACGCCAATTATTATTTAACCCACAGTCCTGACCCTAAAGTGCGCGAGCTGGCGGCCGAGGCCGAGAGATTGCGTGTACAAAAAAAATATCAACAAGCCGAAACCCGCTTCCGTCAGGCGCTGGGAATTTACCAGGGGGCATTTGAGGCTTTCCGCGGTCTTGGACGAATTAAATTTGCCGAAAACGATTGGGGTGAGGTAAAAGAGTGGTACAAAAAAGTGCTGGATGCGCAGCCGCAGGACCTGGAAGCAAAATATTGTCTGGGAGTGGCTTATCGGGAGGACGGCAAAAATCGCAATACGCTGGAAAAACTTCTGCAATTCCGGCAGTCGACAAAATACCTGAATGCGGTCATCGCGGCGGACTCCACCTACCGCGATGTGCTGTACCAGCGAGCGCTGCTGGAGCGCCGCAAAAAACACTATTTCGAGGCCATCAAATGGGTGGTGCGCCAGATCGATTGCAAACCGGAGCTCGACCGCCCGCACCTGGAGTTTTTTAATTTCACACGCTCTTTTTTGCGCAACGTGCAACCCGACTCCTCCATTACATTTTTGAGGAATTCCGCTGGCAACTGGGCGATGTTTATCTGGGGCGAGCTGCACCGCCGTCACCAACGATTTGCCTTGGCCGATTCCGTTTTTCAAAATATGCTGCAGCAAAAATCGTTTATCAATAAGACGCGCATTTTGCTGTCGCTGGTAAAGCTGCACGTGCAGCAGCAGAACGATTCCCTGGCAAACGTCTTCTATCAGCGTGCACTCAATTCCATTCACATCAACCTCGATGCGGAGTTTTTGTTCGAAGATATCAAATATCTCCTCACCGACGCTGAGCTGCAGCATTTTCGAAACCGGCAGCGGGTACAGGATAAAAAACATTTTTTCAAGATTTTCTGGCTGGTGCGCGATCCCACGCCGGCGTCGAACATCAATTACCGTATGCTGGAACATTATCGGCGACTGATCTACGCTGAAAAATATTTCTGGCAGGATGATGTGCATTTTTTTATGAATAAAACCGAAGACGCGGGCTATCTAAAATTTCCCGAAGCCTATTATCTCAACGATGAGTTTAACGACAAGGGATTGATTTACATTCGTCATGGCGCGCCGGACAAAATTGCCGCCACCAGCGGTAAAAATTTGCCTTTCAACGAATCGTGGCTGTACGAAGCGCGCACAGATCGACCCCGACTCATTTTTCATTTTATCGTTCCGGAATCGGGCGCCAGAAACAACTGGCGCCTGACGCCGGCGCCGCCGCTGTACCCTGACATCCTTGCGGACAGATTGGGCTGGGATTCCCGTCTCGATGTTTTGTACACCGAGGTCACCCGCAAACAGTTTGACCAGACCGGCGAAGACATCATGAGCCGGCTGGCTGGCATGGATGTGAACGTTCAGGGACCGCTGTATGAGATCGGCGACCAGAGCAAACAAACCGTGCAGTTGGCCATGTCCACCGACACCCATACCTGGGACCAGCAGCAAAAAATCGACATCCCGTTCATGGCGGCCAATTTTCGGGCCGCCCACAACCAAACCCGCAAGGACCTCTATCTGGCCATTCCCTGGGACGCGTTCAAATCCACCGACGGAAACCGCGCCTGCGAATTGGAATTTGGGGCGGTTGTGTACGATTCCTTGTTGAAAGAAAAAGCCAAATTCAACACGAAATCGACTTTTGATTCCTCGCAGGTCATAAAAAAGTACGTTTTTCTGCAGCACAGTTTTGAGCTGGAGCCCATGACGCATGGACTATCCTGTTATGTTAAGGGTCTTTCCACTCCCAAAATCGGCGCCGTCAATCAGCGGTCGGCCACGCCGCGCTTTGAAGCGGAAAGGCTGGCTTTGAGCGATCTGGTGCCGGCGTATCTTAGTCCGAACGGACAGGGGTTTTCGAAATTTAAACAGGGCGATTTCGCCATCGTGCCCAATCCCACCCGAAGATACAAATTGACCGAGCCCATTTTTTTGTATTACGAAATTTATAATTTGAAGAAAGACGCTGAACAAGCCACGGATTTTGAAATCGAAGTGCAACTGCAGGAATCCGATTCACAAAAAAAAGGCGGCTTTTTGGGTCTGTTCGGGGGAGGTAAGAAAAAAGCCGTGGCCATCAAAGAACGGCGACAGGGAAAGGATGCCACCGCTTATGAACAGATCAGTTTCGATGTGAGCAAATTAAAGGCTGGTGAATACGATCTCATCGTGAAAGTCAAAGATAGAAACGCCGGCCAGATCGCAGAAAAATCTATTTTGATCAACTTAGAAAAGAAGTAACTTCCCCACCGGATAAATTTACACTCACTTTGAATTCAGTAAATCTTACCTCACTCAAGTTTCGCACTTAGCCTGCATTATTCACGAGAGATGGTTCATCGGGGTTGTCTAAAAGCTTTTTGGGCCGTCATTCCCGCGAAAGC
>JBHHXN010000056.1:0-28432 GCA_046757025.1 bacterium | reverse complement strand
TTATTATAGAGAATGGTTAAATGAAAGAGCCCGGATGACCGATGAATCACTCGTAAAATTAGCGGCTGGCGGCGATGAGAAGGCGTTTACGACGATTTACAACCGCCATAAACAAAGTATTTACAATTTTGCTTTTCGTTTTCTTCAAAATTCGGAATTAGCCGAAGATGCAGCTCATGAGGTATTTTTATCGGTTTACGAACACCTCGAACAATTTAGCGAAAATAAGGGGCAGTTTAAAGCCTGGCTTTTTACCATTGCCTATCACCGCTGCTGCCGAATCAAACGCAACCGCAAATGGCGAAGCTTGATCCTGCAGAGAGAGAGTCGCCAATGGGAGGAAAGCATTCACGATCCAGACAATCCGAGTGCGGCCGTTCTCGATAAAATCAGCCTGGAGCACGCGTTGTCGCGATTACAGGAAAAACATCGCCTGCCGATCATCTTGACGAAACTACAGGGGTTTTCCATTGCAAACTGTACAAAAATTCTCGGGATCAGTGAAACCAACGTCAAGCAACGCATTTATCGCGGTATGCAAATGCTCAGGAAATATTTTTCAAACGATTAAATATAAAAATGCAGGAAGTGTTATGAAATGCATTGAAGTAAAATCGCTTGTTGCAAAGCAGCTTGTGGGAGAATTGACAGCAGGAGAAAGCCGCCTCCTGAATCAGCATTTGAGCGAGTGCCGCGCGTGTTCGCAACAATTCAATCCGCTGCTGAAAGTAAATTCGGCTTTAAACACGTTACCCAGTAAACCGCTGCCGCCGGGCTTCGACCTCCGCTTTTCGGCCAAATTAGCCCGGAAAACGTCTCTGCAAACCCTCGACTGGCCGCACAAAATGTCCTTGCACATCATGACTTCAAAGTGGCGGCTGCCAACGGTGCTGGTTTTCTCTCTGTTGATGGCCGGCATGGCCCGCTTTCTTGCATCCGCTTCTATGAATGCCTTCGACACCGATTTGCCGCATAATATTTTAATGACCTACGGTTGCGCCCTAATGCTGGTTTTTCTGAGTTATTTAATCAAACAAATTATATTTGAAGATACCATTTCAAAAATAAGGAGAAATTTATCATGAAAAAAAATCGCTGGCAAAACAATTTTAATCGCGCCCTGATCTTCGATCTTTACATCAAACCGATTCTATCGGCGGCCATAACCTTTTTTATCGCGGTCATGGTCGGCAAATGGTTGACGAAAGATTTAATCAGCGCCCCCCTGGCGGTGCTGGCGGTCATTCTGTACTATCTCTATTTCCTGGACGCCAAGATCGACCTGCTCAAGCGCACCCTGGATGAGAAAGCCAAATATCGCAATGCACGCTATTTGTGGGTTGAAAGCCAACCCGAAAAAGAATCGTAGCTAGTTTGTCGGTTCACAAAACAAGGGCTCTTCAGTATGACATTCACAAGCGGCTTCCTGGGCAGCCCCAACGACACCATGCGAAACGACGTTTGCAGCCTTTCCACACACCCGCGAGATCCCTCCGGGCATTACAATTATTCGGTTGCACATTAAAGGTAAAATAATTACATTGCCCCAAAATTAACTAAACACAGGAGGGAAATATGCCGCAAAATTATTCGAACCACAGTAGAATCGTACCCATGTATCATTTTCTATTGTTCGGAATTATCTTCCTGAGCATGATCGGTTCGGGTGTCAATTTATTCAAGTCATTCGGTACGGACGGCTTGTATAGCGCTTCATTAATTTTTGTGATGAACATCGCGATCTTCATCATGTTTGTGTTTGTAAGAACGTTTCCTTTAAAAGCGCAGGACCGTGCCATTCGTGCGGAAGAAAACTTGCGTCACTATGTGATGACTGGCAAACTTTTGCATCCCAATCTCACCATGCGCCAGATCATCGGTTTGCGCTTTGCTTCGGATGAGGAGTACCCGGAGCTGGAAAAGAAAGCCGTGGCCGAAAACCTGTCGGAAGACGATATCAAAAAAGCTATCAAAAACTGGAAAGAGGACACTTACCGCGTCTGATCATGAAATCAAACTGGATATTCAAAATTTTGCTACTTCTGAGCAGCAGTTTGCTGCTGCTCACAGCCGTCATTCTCATTCTGATCAATTTTTACAACATCAGTTTGGTATTCTACGATCCGGGCCACACGATTACTTTACAGTCGCCGTCGCAGGAACTTCCAAACTATCCTTTCATGCCAGATGCGGAAGTTAAAAACATCATTCTGTTCATCGCCGACGGCATGGGCATCAGCCATCTGGCCGCCACGCGATTACATTATTTTGGGCCAGACGGCAAACTGCATATCGAACGCATGCCGGTAACCGGCTTCGTCAACACGCATACTATAGACGACCTCATCACCGATTCCGCTGCCAGCGCCACGGCGCTGGCAACGGGAGTTAAAACCAAAAGCAAGCGCATCAGCATGGACGCCGATGACGTCAGTCGCATGACCATCCTGGAAGCGGCCAGAGATGCCGGCTTGTGGACGGGTCTGGTAACCAGCACTGAACTGACGGACGCCACACCGGCAGCCTTTGCCAGTCACGTTCGGACTCGCAAAAGTCACGACGAAATCGCCCTGCAGCTCATCGACTCGAAAGTGAACGTTCTGCTGGGAGAGGGCTCTTACTTTTTTCCGCAAACGCATGCCGCCAGCAAACGCGACGACGACATTGACGTAGTGGCGCAAGCAAAAAACGCCGGCTACATGTTCGTCGACAACGAAACGGAATTGAAAAATACCTCAGCCGATTATTTGTTAGGTCTGTTCTCAAATATCACCCGCGACCGTTACGAGGTTCAATTAGAAACCGCAACCAGCACGCCGTCCCTGGCCGAACTCACCCAGAAAGCCATAGCCCTTTTAAGTCGCCGGGAAAACGGCTTTTTTTTGATGGTGGAAGAAGAAGGCGCGGACAGCGGCAGCCACGTCAACCGAGCGGACTATATTCTGCACTACCTTAAGCAATTCGATGACGCCGTCAAGATGGGGCTGGATTTCGCCATGCAGGATCGGCAAACTCTGGTGATCGTCACCGCGGATCACGAAACCGGCGGTTTGAATATCGTCAAAGGGTCGCGAAAAAGCAAACACATGGAGTTTACCTGGGTCACCGACGACCACACGGCGCAGCCCGTGCCGTTGTTTGCTTTCGGGCCGCAGGCCATGCGCTTTACCGGCTTGAAAGACAACACCGACCTGCCCAAAATAATGGCTGAGCTGCTGCGATTGCACGCGTTTCCCAGGTAAGGGCTCACAAACATATTTTTATCGGAATTTCGACAACCATGTGAAAACCTTTCTAAGCCATTCATCATCAATTGGAATTTGGGTGTTAAAGCTGTACAAACTGTGTGAAAAAGTGACATCGCGGTTAAAAACCCAATACGCCATTATTGTCATCCCGCAACCGCGGGATCTTTTTAAGAAAACAGCCCTTTCCTTCCAAACGAAAAAGATTCCTCCTGCCTGTCCCGCTAGGCGGGGAATGACAAAAGTCTAGAAGTTGACTTTTTACACAGTCTCGACAGCGTGAACACCACACTCTAATACTGCACTTGAATTGTGGCTCCCAAAAACTGAATTTGCTTGATCTGAGGAAAATCAAAATTGTTCATAGAGAGAGGAGCAAAATGAGTTTTAAAAAAAACATTGAATTAGCCATTCAGGTCATCGGTGAAAACACGAACGATGATTACAAAATCGATCCCACGGCACACGTTGGAGAATTCGAACAAACGGCGCCGGAGATCTGTGAAATTCTCAAAAAATCCAAGGTACAGGCAGTGGCCGAAGAGTACAAAAAATGGGACCAGCTTGCCATAGCAGCGCAGAACAAATTTAAATCCCTTTCCCGTTGGACGAGCTGGACCATCATCGGTTCGGCAATTTGTGCGGCGGGGGTACTCGTCATCAGCATTCTGGCCGAAGGCGCCGCAGTCAGCGGTGGCGACAACCCGGTTTTAACCGGCAGTTCCAGAGCCCTCACTGCAATCTTTGCCCTGGGCGGTATCTTTTTTGGCGCCAGCGCCAGCAGCCTGCTCAACCTGATCCGCTCGGGCCGATTGTTAGAAAAATGGATGCAAAATCGCGCCGAAGCCGAGATGCGGCGGTTGAAATATTTCAAACTCGTTACCAGTCCGCAATCGGAATTACCCGCAAATACTTCGGCGCCGGTACCGCTGCTGCAATTAGAATATTTTCGGCGTTTCCAGTTGGATGTGCAGAAAACTTTTTACACCACTCGCGGTGGACAACACGACTCAAGCGCCCAGAAAGCCCTGCTTTTTAGCTCCCTCGCCATGGGCGTGGCGGCCTTGGCCAACGGTGCCAGCGGATATTTAGGCAGCACGATGAGCATCAAACTGACCGCCGTCGCGGCCATCAGCATCGTGGCCAAAGCCTTTGTCACTAAAATATCCAATACCGAAGCGCTCAATCAGGACAGCCGCAACGCCGAAAGATACCAGCGCACGGCATCCGTTCTGCGGCATTTAAGAGGCCGGCTGGACGATGTCAGAACACAGGTAGCCCAGGGCAATCTGGACACGCTGGCAAATTTTGTGGAAGCCGTACACGAGCAGCTTTCTCTAGAACACCGACAATGGCTGGAAAACCAGGCACAAGCCGGCACCGCCATCGGCCATTTCGAAAAACAGTTGAATGAATTGAAAAAACATCAGGAATGACGTGAAAATCAACCAGCATTCAATAGGTCAGTTAGGGTTGTTCGATTCATAATTGCAAGAGTAGTGTGAAAAAGTGGCGTTGAAATTTCAACATGAAAGTTTTTTTATAGTATTACTTCTGAACTTTTGCATTTTTTTACAAGAAAATGGCTAAATGACGCGAAGTGAATGACACGACCCGTCATAAAGTCATCAGGTCATTTGCCTTTGGCGTCATTTTAGACAGCAGCAATAATTCACCTCTGTCAATGACAGCGAGGCTTAATGACGGCTGATAATAGCACCATGGTTTGGACCACAACAAAGCAAGTCATTTAAACATTTGCGGCTCCGCCGCGCTAGGATTTGTGAAATTTGGTAGCTTTTACTGGCTATCAACACTCCCTTTGATTCCCCATCAAGGGGGAAAATAGTCAGTCTTCTCTTGGGGTTCGGATAAGAGAGTTAGAATTGTGCAGAGTTCTAAGTGATTTAATACATGATCATCATTTGACAATACGTTCTAATTTTAGAGGAGGAGTAAAATGAGATCCAAATCATGTACTGAAAAAATTTATTATTTTATTATCCTTTTTCAAATTGTTCTATTCACCACACCCATAAGGATATTTTCACAATCATTCAAGCTGGAAGATATTCTCAGCGTCCCCTATCCAACCAATCTTGTGGCGGCATCAAAGGCAGACCGCATCGCCTGGGTCGTAAATGAACGTGGAATGCGTAATATCTGGACCGCGGCCGCGCCAGATTTTCAACCCAGGCAATTGACCACCTACTCCGAAGATGATGGCCAAAGTCTGGGTAGCCTGCGTTTGACTCCGGATGGGGCAATGGTGGTTTATGTCCATGGCGGCAGCGCGAATCGAGTTGGCGAGCACCCCAATCCCACCAGCAATCCAGACGGCGCGGAGCAAGCCATCTGGGCGGTCCGGGTCGATGGCGGTGAGCCGTGGAAATTAGCCACAGGGAGTCGTCCAGTGCTTTCACCGGATGGCAAAGACGTTCTTTTTTCACGCAATGGACAAATATTTGAAATTGCTACGGTTCCACCCGACACAAGCGATGGCACAAAATATGAGTCAAAGCAGCTTTTTAAAGTTAGGGGCAGGAATGGCAGACCACGATGGTCTCCAGATGGCACTCAGATTGCATTTGTAAGCGCCCGCGGCGACCACAGTTTCATCGGAATTTATGATCGCCAGGCGCTTAAAATCCGCTGGCTGGCTCCCAGTGTAGATCGAGACAATTTTCCGGTCTGGTCACCCAACGGCAAGCAAATTGCTTTCATTCGAAGTCCCGGAGCAAAAAAGCATCAACTACGGAATTTAACCGGCGGCAATCCCTTTGCTGTCTGGATTGCGGATGCAGCCACCGGCAAAGCCAGGGAAATCTGGCGTTCCCCTGCCGACGATGGCGGGTTCGCCCAGTACTACCCGGCCGAGCCTCTGCGGTGGACGCAAAACAACCGCCTGTTGTTTTATTCAGAGCACGAAAACTGGATGCATATTTACAGCATATCTACGGATGGCGGCACATTGGTTAATTTAACCCCCGGAAACAACGAGACCGAACACAGCGCGGTTTCAATCGATGGAAAAGTTCTCTATTTTAGCAGCAATCAAGGGGATATCGACCGGAGGCATGTTTGGAGGGTTGCCACAAAAGGGGGTAAGTTAACTCAAGTGACTCAAGGTCAGGGTATTGAAACCGATCCAGTGGTACTGGCTAATGGCAAGTATGTGGTTTATCGTGGCGCAGGCGTTAATCATCCGCCAGCTATAAAAATCGTCTCCTCAAGTGGTGGTACGCCGCAAACCATTTTTCCAAAACAATTACCCGGACCTTTTCCTCAAAAAGAGCTGGTCACACCGCAGCAGGTAATTTTCCAGGCTTCTGATGGATTGGAAATTCATAGCCAGCTTTTTCTTCCAAAGAACGCCAAAGCAGGAGAGAGAAGACCGGCAGTGATTTTCATGCACGGCGGTCCCATTCGACAGATGCTTCTGGGGTGGCATTATCGCGGTTACTACGGCAATTCTTACGCCATGAATCAATATCTTGCCAATCGAGGTTACGTGGTCCTGTCTGTGAATTATCGCTCAGGCATCGGCTACGGACGTGCTTTCCGACGCGCACAAAATCAGGGGCCGCGCGGAGCTTCAGAATATCGCGATATCATCGCAGCCGGCCAGTATCTGTGGCAGCGACCGGAAGTAGACCCTGAACGAATTGGACTCTGGGGTGGTTCTTACGGCGGTTATCTCACCGCTATGGGCCTGGCGCGAGATTCGGACTTATTCAAAGCCGGCGTCGATCTACACGGGGTGCATGACTGGGCTTTCCGCGCCACGGATTTTTCACGCGGCGGCGGCTGGGGTTTGCAGGGAGATGAGCTGCTGGAACTGGCCTACAAATCTTCACCAGTAGCCGATTTAACCTACTGGAGTTCCCCGGTTCTTTTTATTCATGGCGACGACGACCGCAACGTGCTGTTCCAACAAACCACGGATTTGGTGCAACGGCTGCGTGAACGCGATGTGCATGTGGAAACACTGATCTTCCCGGATGAAGTACATGGATTTTTACGCTATGAAAGCTGGCTGCGGGCTTTTCACGCGACGGCGGATTTTTTTGACAAACAACTGAAGAGTGCAAAAATGAGCACCAGATAATGTAGAATTTCACTTAATAGCATAGGTTCAAATATGAAAATTCGATCCAAACTAATTATTCTGTCTTGCTTGTTTCAGGTTTTATTATTCCTGGGTTGTCAACCTAAAACTGAAAACATTGCACCACGTTCCGATTATGTGGAAGTTGCCCAGGAACTCAAACGCATCATCACCCATGAAATGCAGGACAAAGGACTGCCTGCGGTTTCTATTGCGCTGGTAGATAATCAGGAAATCGTCTGGGCGAGAGGATTTGGCTTCGCTGATCGAGACAAAAAAATACCGGCTACAGCGGAAACCGTGTACCGAGTCGGGTCCGTGTCCAAGCTGTTCACCGATATCGGTATCATGCAGCTCGTGGAGCGTGGAGAACTTGATTTGGATGCGCCCATTACAAATTATTTGCCAGATTTTCAACCCAGCAATCCATTTAACAAACCCATTACACTCAGGCAGCTCATGTCGCATCGGGCGGGCCTGGTTCGAGAACCGCCGATTGGCAATTACTTTGACCCTACGGAACCAACTTTAACACAGACCGTGCAAAGTCTCAATTCAACGAAGTTAGTTTTCAAGCCAGAAAGCCGAATCAAATATTCCAACGCCGGCATTGGTACGGTCGGATATGTGCTTGAACGCACGCAAAATCAACCCTTTGCTCAATATCTGCAGCAGGCCGTGTTAAAACCATTAGGATTGAGAAACAGTGCTTTTGAACCCACCCCTGCTATTACACAAAAATTAGCCAAAGCTTTTATGTGGACCTATGCTGGACAGGAGTTTGTTGCGCCAACCTTTGAGATGGGCATGTCCCCAGCCGGCAGCATGTATTCCACCGTACTGGACCTGGGGCAGTTCATGAGTGTCCTGTTCAACGGCGGTCAGGGAGCAGCTGGACAAATACTCAAACCCGAAACGCTTGAAGAGATGTGGACACCGCAATTTGCCAGGCCCGGCGCCGCGCAGGGATACGGTATTGGTTTCGCTATTTCTACGCTGCAAGGCCATCGCAGAATAGGGCACGGCGGAGCCATCTATGGCTTTGCCACCCAACTTTATGCCTTACCTGAGGAAAAGCTTGGAGTGGTCGTGGTAACCTCCATGGACGTGGCAAATACCGTTATGCGGCGCATCGCCAATCATGCCTTGAAATCGATGTTGGCTGTACGCAGCAATGAACCCATCCCAGAAATGCAATTCACAAGCCCGGTAGACTCTGCACTGGCTCGACGTCTTGATGGCAAATATAAAAATGGCGAAAAGCAAATTGAGCTTGTAGAACGAAACGGCAAACTGTTTCTCTGGAAAGGCAGCTTTCGCTCTGAGCTAAAAACCCTCCGTGATACGCTGATCACCGATGATCGACTGGCTTATGGGACAAAGCTGATGCCAGCCGGTGAAAACCTACTCATTGTAGATGGAGACGTTTATACGCGCCAGCCCAATACCAAACCCCAGGCCATGCCAGAAAAATGGCGCGGTCTGATCGGCGAATATGGCTGGGATCACAATATTTTGTATCTTCTCGAAAAGAACGGCCAATTACATGCACTTATCGAATGGTTTTTTCTTTATCCTTTGACCGAAATATCAAGGGATGTCTTTGCCTTCCCCAATTATGGACTTTACCATGGCCAGAATCTCATCTTCAAACGTGATGCTTCAGGCCGGGCTACCGAGGTAAAAGCTGCAGAAGTTGTATTTAAACGACGTGCAGTGGGCACAGCAGAAAATGCGACGTTTCGAATAAAACCTGTTAAATCCGTGGAGAAATTACGACAAACAGCTCTATCTGCCACACCACCAAAACAAGATGGAAATTTTTTAACACCCGATTTGGTAGAATTAGCCACTCTGGATCAGAGCATAAAATACGATATTCGATATGCTTCTACCAATAATTTCATGAGCGCGGTATTTTACGATCAATCGAAAGCGTTCATGCAGCGCCCGGCCGCGGAAGCGCTGATTCGGGTGCATCGAAATTTAAAAAAGCAAGGCTACGGTTTACTTATTCACGATGCTTACCGGCCCTGGTACGTGACCAAAATGTTCTGGGACGCTACTCCTGAGAACTTAAAACACTTCGTCGCCAACCCGGCCAGAGGCTCCATTCACAATCGCGGGGCGGCCGTGGATCTCACACTTTATGATTTAAAAACCGACCGGCCGGTGGAAATGGTCAGCGGTTACGACGAATTTTCAGCGCGGGCTTATCCGGATTACCCGGGCGGTACCAGCAAGCAGCGCTGGCATCGCGAGCTGCTCAGAGACGCCATGGAAGAACAGGGATTTACGGTTTACAAATGGGAGTGGTGGCATTTTAATTATCAAACCGCAGCGAAATATCCCATTCTGAATTTGCAATTCAGTGAAATTGCCGGGGAATAAGACCCATCTAACGATAAAAGGAAGAAACCGATACAGGAAGTCAAAAGAATTTTGGATCAATTCAATAAAGCTTTTCAGAAAGATGCCTGACACGGTCCGGCTCTGTTGGAAGTATTGGACAGCGTCACAAGCACCAAGGCCGCTGCCAGACCCTTTGCGGATGTCCACAATATCTGGGAGATCGTACTGCACATCATCACTTGGAAAGAAGTGGCCCACAAGCAAATCTCTGGAAACAACTGGGCGCCGACTGATGAAGAAGACTGGCCACAAGTCGGAGAAGTCAGTGATAGCGCCTGGCAGCTTACCCTGGCCACGCTGAAAAAAACTCAATCCAGGCTTGTGGAAACGGTCACCCGGCTAAACGATTCTCAATTGGATGAAACGGTACCAGCCCATGATTATTCAATCTACGTGTTGCTGCACGGCGTCGTTCAACATGACCTTTACCACGCAGGTCAGATTGCTCTATTAAAAAAGCATCTCTAAAAGTGAAGCCAACCTACTACAGTCGGATCCCCGGCCAACTTTCGAGTGGCTCCGTCGAACGTACAATGTGCATTCCCGCTTCCGCAAACCGCTGAAAAGCGGCGTTGGCTTCCTCGGTGTAGTCGATGAGCCCGGGAATCACCACCGGCGACATGCAATCTTCCAAGAGATAAACCTTCTCCGCAATGCGTCGATCGGTCATTTGGATATCACTCAAAAGATCGGCAATAGTCCACGCCACACAGTGACTTTTAGCCTGCCCAACGATGATGACGGCATCGAAATTCAGCAATTTTTGCAAAAAGGAAACGTTGCGGTCTTCGATGGGGTTGTTTTCGAAATCCTCGACGATCTCCGGGCTGAGAACGGAATAATTTTCCGTGAGGGGATTGTTGCCTTTCACCTGAAAATCCGGCTGACTCAGGCGTGCGATACTGTGAAAAAAGATCGCTTCCTCCACAGAGGAAACCAGTGCGTGCCCGATGCCACCGAGCATGGCATGATAGGGCCAGATAGTCAGCTCGTACTTGCCGCCTTCTCTGAGTTTTTGCGTGTAGTGCCGCAAATACTTCTGTCCGTAATCCAAATCCACGCCCAGTGAACGCCCCACCTCCGGATTAAATTTCCAGACGCCTTTTTCAATATCCTGCACTGACACCAGAGTGAAAGGCGCCGGGTGCTCACCTTTATCGTTGATGAGAAACACGCTGTGAAAAATCTGTAGGACCTGGTGCGTGTCCAAGGTTGGGCAAATTTCGGTGATAATATCCAGGTGGCGGTAGATAAATTCACACAAGCGGCGATTGTCGTCCACCGCGCCGGTGCCGGAACGCCCCCCCACGAACAGCTCAAAATCCGGAATGCAAAAAGTGTTCTGGACATCCACGGCCATGAGACAGGTGCGAAACTTGTCCCGAGCCGCCGGCTGAATTTTGTGTAAATTCCGCCAATTTTCAGCGTCTTTGGCGCGTTCCTGGTACGGCACACGCCAGACGGTTCCCACTTTTGCCGGGTCAAAATGAGCCGGAATGGGTAACGCTTTGTGACTCATGACTGATCCTCAATCAACTTTTTTAAATAACCTTTCTGAATTTGCTAACATATTATATGCTCTTCATTTACTTTTACCTAATTTGAGCAATTTACCGTTGAATGGTTCCATCAACGGGTTGAGGTGTTTATAATCAAGGGGATTCACGCTTTAGAGCCTGTGTGAAAAATCAAGTTCCAGGCTTGTGTCATTCAAGATGTTTTTGGTTTTTAGTCAGCTAAGCTACTTTTCACACAGTCTGTAAAGCTTGAACACCGCCGCCCCCCCCTGTCCGTGCAGGCTTGCACTATTTCACCTCCGTTTACATTTAATAATTCACTTTCTCAAGACGGGGATTCGGTCGGTATTCCCGGCCGACTTTAGCTAATTTTTTACCGTCGAGCCGCACGGCATCGGCGGTGAAATCATAGCAGCCGGACAAGATCCAGCTTCCCACGGCGTACACGTCCACCGGCGCAGAGAGGGCTTCAAATCGGGCAATACGCTGCGGATTAAACCCGCCCGACACGATAATTTTGACGTGCTGAAAGCCTTCGTTATCGAGGGCGGTGCGCACTTTTTCCACCAGCCGCGGGGTCACGCCGTAACGTTCGCTGTCTTTCAAATGGGTCTCTTCCTGCAAAGAGCGGTCGATGACGTTTTCAGCCACATCCAGCCGCACGCCCCAAAGTTTTTCGCCCAGTTTCCTGGCCGCTTCCAGCGCCGTTTGTACGCAATCATTCTTGAAGTCCACCAGGCTGATGTTGTTGATTTCAGGAAAATATTCGCTAAACTTGGCGTTCACCAGAGCCGAATCGCCGCCATACGAAACGATCAAGGCGTGGGGAACCGTGCCGATGCCTTTTTCACCATACCAGGAGGCCATGGCGTTGGAAGCCACACCGCTGACTCCGCCAATTCGGGCTGCATAGCCATCGCCGTCCTGCATGTAGAAATGATCGAAGCGATCGGCGAAAAACAGTACCGGCTTGCCCCGCGCCGCCTGCACCACGCGATGCGAATTGGTGGCAATTTTTGTCCGACGCGCCAGAACGCCCAGGTAGAGCGATTCCAGATGGGCAAACAAGGCATAATCCCCTTCGATCAACATGGCGGTTTCCCAAGCCATCAACCGGTCTCCGTCATGCAGAGCGTAAACCTCCACTTCTCTGAACTGATCCACCCACAGTGAATCGAGCTCCAGCGACAGCTCCGCCATTTTTTTTGCACAGTGCAAATATACCTGGGGATCAGCACCGGAGGGATACACCTGCAGCCGTTGCTTCAAGGCAAGAAATTCATCGAAGAGAGCCAACGCTTTTTCATAATCTTTAAAATAGCCGGTCGCCACTTTTAAAATAGCCAGGGCTTCGTCGGTGCCGCATATTTTCACTTCTTCGTTCTTCTGAAAAATCTGGTGTGTTATGTGGGCACGATGCCGATCCTGCTCCAGAATGCGCTTGCTGCGCCAAAAATACACTGCTGATCGAAACCCACATCGAATCTCGTGTACCGGTAAATCGAAGTGCGCGACGTCCAGTCTTTTTTTTGTCTCCGTTTCCAGAGACGAATCATTTTCTGAGTCCGTTTCCATTTCCAGTCCGCTGTTTTTATTCATGTTCCCTGTTCTTTATGGTTAAATACCTCACATGTTTTTTTCAATATTTAAGGTCTGAACGAAAACTCGAGAAATGCGCGATTTAGACACCTTTTCGCAAAGGCGTCCCTTCGACAAAGCTCAGGACAGGCCCTGCCGAGCAGAGAAGGATTTCACCCGCGGTCAGTAGGCCTTCCGGGAAGATAGGGTCGTTTTCGTTCAGACATTATTTGATAACAAATTTTTTACCAATTCGATTCTCAGAAATGGCATTTTGAACAACCAGTTAAATTTAACAAATTTAAAACCATTTCACAACACTTTTAGTGACACGGATTTAAAAAATAAACACATCTCCAGCAAGCAACTCACTCAGTTCATCAGACATTCAAATAGTCAATTAGTTAATTTCAAAACAGACAAGGGCCGGATTAAGTCCGGAGCGTCAACATCAAATCTGTTGAATTAATGGTATTTTTTTTATATTTTGATTCTGGGAGTCTCGATGGTTCCTCTGAAAAATCAACATGGTGGTTATTCCCAAAGACTTTAAAATAGAGCGGGGTGGCTAATAACTGAAGAAGCTTTCCTGCATACCTGAATTTTATGGGGAAGTCCTGATGGACCATGAGTTCGCCGTTCTGTGTATAAGAAGGAGTCAATAGTTGGCGGTTCTTTCTGGATTCCGGCTTTCCCAGAAATGACAATTCATTTTTACGATTAAGTTTTTGGGACTGGGGGGAATGACTGCAACCATTTTTTCGATAAACCACCATATATGAAACCAAATGAAAAACAAATGCGGATGAGCATTCAAAATAGCGGAGATTTTACAAATGGTTTTCAATTCATCGAATTCAGAATGTGATATTTCCTGGAAAAATATCAAGAAAAATATCGTCGGTTACGATATGAAGGTTCCCATCCTCGATGGTTGCCACGTACGATACATCAATTTCGATAACGCGGCCAGCACGCCGGTGCTGAAGCCGGTGTTAGACAAAGTCAATGAATTGATGCTCTGGTACAGCAACATTCATCGCGGCACGGGCTTCAAATCACAGCTCTCGTCCCACATGTACGATCAATCGCGTGAAATCGTGGCCAGGTTTGTCAACGTGGATCTGGAAGATCACACCATCATTTTCGGAAAAAATGCCACCGAAGCCATCAACAAATTAGCCCATCGTCTGCCCATCGCTGCCGACCAGATCATTTTGGTGAGTAAAATGGAACACCACTCCAACGATTTACCCTGGCGCGCGCGGACGAAGGTCATGCACATCGAGATCGACGAACAGGGACGATTGGATGAAAGGGATCTGATTGCGCATTTGGAGAAATACCACGTGGCGTTGTTTGCGGTAACCGGCGCTTCCAACGTCTCCGGCTGGATAAACGATGTGCACCATCTCGCGGAAATCTGCCACCGATTTGATGTGCCCATCATGGTGGATGCCGCACAATTGGTGCCGCACCGCAAAGTGGACATGCGGTCGCCCGACGATCCCGGACACATCGATTTTTTAGCTTTTTCCGCGCACAAAATCTACGCCCCGTTTGGAACGGGTGTGTTGATCGGTAACAAAGAAGTATTCGCCGAAGGCGATCCCGATTTTGTAGGCGGCGGCACCGTGGACATCGTGTCTCTGGATTATACCTACTGGACCGATTTACCTGAAAAAGAAGAAGCGGGCACCCCCAATATTGTGGGCGTCATCGCCCTGGCCAAAGCCCTGCTGGTGATGGAAGAGCTCGGCATGAATAAGGTTGCCGAGCACGAAAGTCAGCTGACCAGCTACGCATTAAAACACATGCGCGGCATTCCCGGCATGCACATTTACGGCGGCAGCGATCCGCAACTGGTGGAAAACCGACTGGGAGTGATCTCATTCAACATCGACCATTTACCCAACGCGCTGGTGGCGGCTATTTTAAACTACGAAAGAGGCATCGGTGTGCGAAACGGTTGTTTTTGTGCCCACCCCTACATCAAATGCCTGCTGAATATCACCGATGAGGAATCCCAGCAATTGGAAAATAAAATTCTAAGACACGATCGCTCGGACTTACCCGGCGCCGCACGTATTAGTTTCGGCATCTACAATGACGAAGCGGAAATTGATGCCTGCGTAGAATTGTTACATAAAATAGCGCGGAAAGAATGGCAGGGTGAGTACGTTCCGGACAAAATCACCGGTGAGTACCGTCTGAAAGGCGTTGAATATAAGTACTCCGATTATCTAAAATTTTAAAAATGCCTAACAGAAAGTCATCATAGCCCTGATCAACACCTTCAAATGGTTCAGATGAACGACCGGTTGAACATACAGCCCCTTCGACTTCGCTTTTCGGAAACGCGGCTCTTTAGTGGTTCAAGCTTCAGATGGCACTTTTGGAGCACCCCATAAAATTCTGCTTCTGAGTTCGAGTTGCCCTTTCACCCAAGGCAAAATAAGTTAATTCCCACTTTTTAAGGAGCATTTGAGATGACTTTTTTTTCTAGATTGTTAATAAGTGTTTTGTTTCCACTAATTTTTGGTCAAACCAATTTAACAACCGAGAATTGGCCGAGTTGGCGGGGGCCGCGTCATGACGGCACCAGTCAGGAGCGCAACTTACCCGCCAGTTGGAGCCAAACCGAAAATGTGCGCTGGCGGCTGGAGCTGCCCGGACCGAGCCCTTCCACGCCCGTCGTTTGGGGTGAGCGTATTTTTCTCACCGCCGCGGCGGATCAGGACTTGTTGCTGATATGCGCCAATACCCATGGCGAAATCCTCTGGAAAAAGGCCTTAAGCCGCGGCAACACCAGCATACGCCAGGGGGAAAGCAACATGGCCGCCCCCTCTCCTTCAACCGACGGCCGTCGCGTTTGGGTATTTTTTGGCACCGGCGACCTGGCCTGTGTGGATTTTGACGGCAACGAAATCTGGAAATTCAACGTGCAAAAACGTTACAAATCGTTTCGCATATACTGGGGCATGTCCAGCTCACCGCTTCTGGACGGCGATCGATTGTACTTGTTGCTGCTGCACACCAACCAGCAGGCTGTGGTGGCGCTGGATAAAAATACCGGTCGGGAAATCTGGCTGCATCAGCGCCAGACCGACGCTTACTGGGAAAGCCGGCACGCTTACACTTCGCCGGTGATCTATCGTTACCACGGCCAGGAGTTTCTGCTTACCCACGGCGCGGACTATCTCGTGGCACACGATCTCAACGACGGTCGCGAGCTCTGGCGCTGCGGTGGACTGCAAACCGGCATTTACAATCCGCTGTTTCGACTGGTAGCCACGCCGGTCACCGCGCCCAACCTCATCGTAGTGCCTTCCGCCAAAAACGGACCCGTGCTGGGTTTGAATCCCGAAGGCGCCGCCGGGAATATCACCAACTCAAAAAGCCACTTGAGTTGGCGCCTGAAAAACAACACGCCGGATGTGCCGTCGCCGCTCATCCATGACGGACTGGTCTATCTCTGCCGTGAAAACGGCCAGCTCCTGTGCCTTGACGCTCAAACGGGGGCATTGATCTTCAAAGAGCGGGTACATCGCAAACGTCACCGCGGTTCGCCCGTCTTTGCCGACGGTAAGATCTATTTGATGGGCATGGATGGTACCGTCAGCGTGGTGCAGGCCGGGCGCGAATTTAAAATCCTCAGCAAGAACAACCTGCGTGAGCGCCTCGCCGCTTCTTTGGCCATCGCCAACGGAACGATTTATCTTCGCACCTACCAGGCTTTGTACGCCATTTCGGAGAAATGACGCTGATCAATTTCGAGTGGGATAAGGGGTGTCCGGAATGCTGCCAAGCGTTCAAAGGCTGTCCAAAAAGTCGTGTTATTCACCCTGAGTGGAGCGGATGTGAATAATGCGCGGTAATCCATTTCGCTCAGTCATCTGCCAATAGGGTCTTTCTGATCGATCCTGCTCAACGGAAAGGACTCCTTAAGAGAATGAAATTTTCTAAACTAATTGTATAACAACGCGACACAATTCACAAATCATGACTGAAAGAAAACTATAGAAATGCGCAAATTAACAACCTCTTCGTGACGGCGTCCCTTCGACAAAGCTCAGGACAGGCTCTTCGACGAAGCTAAGGGCCGGCCCCGCCGAGCCAACAGGCATACACCCTCGGCCAGCAGGCCTTCGGGAAGATAGGGTCGTTTTCAGTCAGACACTAATTACTTGCAGCCGCTGTGAATAGCAATGCCGCCAAACAAATATTTTTGGAATTGAACGTCGTGAAAACCGGCTTCGGTCAGTTTGTGTGCAAATTCTTTGGCTTTGAGAAAAGTCATAGTGGTTTGATAGAGGTACTGAAAGGGTTCAGAATTGCCGGCGATGATTCTGCCTATCAGGGGCATGACGGTTTTCATGTGCAAACGAAATCCCAGCCGAATGAACGGATTGCCCGGTTGGCTCAGCTCCAGAACCGCCAGACGCCCGCCGCGCTTGAGCACGCGGTAAATTTCCGACAGCACTTCGTCCAGAAAATGATAGATATTTCGAATGGCAAAGCCGCTGACAATGCCATCGATGGATTCGCTCTGAAACGGCAATTGGTTCGCTGATCCCAGTTCAAAAGTCACTTGTTGATTTGGTCGAAGCGGCTGGTCGATTTTTCGTTTCGCAAACGAAAGCATTTCGAAGGCAATATCGAAAACATGTACCTGCTGAGCGCCAGCCAACAATGCCGCTTGTGCTAAATCGCCGGTGCCGGCAGCCAGATCCAGCACCACGCCGGTGGCGCGCTCCTGCAATTGACGAACGGTTTCCTGCCGCCATTTCGCATCGCGGAACAAACTGACCCAGCGGTTGAATCGGTCGTACTTGGGCGCCAGCGTATCAAACAGCTCCGCCACGTATTTTTGCCTTTCAGAGATGTCAAAGGATTCGGCTTTCAGATTTGAGTGATCCGGGGGCATCGTGGATTTACATCTTCTTCTTCAAAACCAGAGCAAGGCCTCGAAGCTCACTCATCAGGCTGGCAAATTCGCTCAGGTTTAAAGATTGGTAGCCGTCGGAAAGGGCTTTTTTAGGATGGGGATGGACTTCCACCATGAGGCCGTCCGCTCCGGCAGCCAGCGCGGCTTTGCTGGCAGAATTCACCAAACTTCTAATTCCCGTACTGTGAGAAGGATCTACGATGATGGGCAGGTGCGACAGTTCTTTCACCGCCGGTACGGCAAGGATGTCCAGCGTATTTCGGGTGTAGGTTTCAAAGGTACGGATGCCGCGTTCACATAAAATGACCTGCTCGTTGCCTTCGGCGAGTATGTATTCTGCCGCCAGCAGAAATTCCTCCAGTGTGGCGCTCATGTTTCTTTTTAAAATCACGGGTTTGCCGGTTTTGCCCACTTCTTTAAGAAGATCGAAGTTATCCATATTGCGTGAACCGATGCGCAGTAAATCGACCTGGTCGGCAAGCAACTCCAGGTGGGCTGGCGCTAAAATTTCCGTTTCGATGAGCAGCCCGGTCTCCTCTTTTATGAGCTTGAACAGTTCGATGCCCTCCGGGCCGATTCCCTGAAACGAATAAGGTGAAGTACGCGGCTTAAAGATCGAACCGCGCATAATTTTGGCCCCGGCCTTAGCCACCGAACGGGCGGTTTTGAGCGCTTGCTCCGGATTCTCCAATGCACAGGGACCGGCGATGACCGTGAAGTACCCTTCTCCAATCAGCACCTCGTCAATTTTTATGAGGGAATAGGGTTTGCTATCGGTTTTTCGTACACGCGTGTTTTCTAATCTTTTCATTTAAAGCTTGAAAATGTCAGATTTATTTTTCATTTTATGCTAATTTTCAAACAATGACTGCTTTTAAATTCCCATTAAAATTAATAATTAATTAATATATGTCAATAAAATTTTAATTCAAATTGATTATTTTTATTTGTGTTCGGTTTTTTAGTAACAAGGTGAATCCATCCGACAATGATAACAATTGCAACCTACATCGTTTTCATTTTTGTGTTTGGAAAATCGAAGGAGACAATCCTTTGTAAATTCACATACGGGATTCCAACGAGAAAATCGATCAAGCCAGGCCTTTGTATTAATGTATTGAGCTTTTTTAAATAAATTTATATGTTTAAATATGCAATTAAAAAAACAATTAAATCATCAAATTTATATTCAATCATTGCGAAAAATGTCGCCCGAGAAAAAGCTGCTCAAAACATTTGAGTTGTCTGTTTTCAGTAAACAGCTTTTTATTCATGGTTTACGGAAACGGTTCCCTAACTTATCAGAAGCCGAATTTAATGAACTACTAAAAAAACGACTGGATAAATGTCACAACAGGAATTATTAATCAAAGTAATTCAAGCCCTTGAAGAGGCAGAAATCGAATACATGGTAACCGGTTCAATCGCATCAAGCTTGCAAGGAGAACCGAGATCAACTCATGATATCGATATCGTAGTGGCAATTCAAAAATCAACTGTAAAATCTTTAGTTGCTAAATTTTCTCAACCTGAATATTATTTAGATGAGGAAAGCCTAGCGCGGCGGAGCCGCAAATGTTTAAATGACTTGCTTTGTTGTGGTCCAAACCATGGTGCTATTATCAGCCGTCATTAAGCCTCGCTGTCATTGACAGAGGTGAATTATTGCTGCTGTCTAAAATGACGCCAAAGGCAAATGACCTGATGACTTTATGACGGGTCGTGTCATTCACTTCGCGTCATTTAGCCATTTTCTTGTAAAAAAATGCAAAAGTTCAGAAGTCATACTATAAATCAAGCTATTATTCAGAGAAACATGTTCAATCTTATAAGTGTCACGGAAGGGGATAAGGTTGATTTTTGGATATTAACAGACGACGAGTTTGACAAGTCAAGATTTGCTCGCAAATATATTGAACATGTGTTGGGTGCCAATATCTGTGTATCCAGCCCGGAAGATACGATATTAGTCAAGTTAAAATGGGCTAAACTGTCTGGTGGCAGTGAAAAGCAATTTAAAGATGCCTTAAGAATTTATGAGGTTCAATTTGAGAACTTAGATCAGGTTTATTTGAAATATTGGGTCAACAAACTCAACTTAGAAAATTTATGGCAAAAGTTAATTAATGAAGCAAAAATAATTTGATTAAATATTTTTCGTAAGGATACTCATGAATTCAACCACCAACAAAAATTTCTACATCTGGAACGCCGTTATCACCACCTTGGCCCTGTCATTTTTGATCTGGCTGATTTATTTTCGTCAGGCAAGCGGCGATAAAAATTTAGCGGTTTCCATGCTGCCGGCGGTGAATGCCACGCTCAATGCCACCAGTACCGTCATCCTTTTGATCGGGTACTGGGCCATCAAAAACAAACGTGAATTTTTACACAAAAATCTCATGATTTCGGCATTTATCGTTTCCGCCTTGTTTCTCATCAGTTATGTCTATTACCATAGTTTACAAGGCGACACCCGGTTCTTAGGCGAAGGCTGGATTCGACCGGTTTATTTTTTTGTACTGATCAGCCATATTCTTTTATCGATGATCGTTTTACCCATGGTCATTTCGACCATTTACTTTGGTCTGTCTGATAAAAGAAAGTCGCACCGCAAAATCGCCAAATTCACTTTTCCCATCTGGCTGTATGTTTCTATCACGGGCGTCATCATCTTTTTCATGTTGAAATACCATTCGTAGTTGGACAATGACGATTGCGCCATAAAATTATGAGGGCCAAATGAATCGAGTTCAAAAATGTTTTCAGGTCATTCTCATCCTGTTCTCAATGATATCAACCACTGCATTATTTGCCCAGGAAAAGTCCAACGATTCGCCGCAGTTATATTCAAACATTTCAAAACAAATTATAAATGCGGCGCTTGCGGAGGGCCAGGCCTATTCCATGCTCAAGGAGTTAACCCTGGAAATCGGGCCGAGATTGAGCGGCTCCCCGCAGGCAGCAGCAGCGGTGGAATGGGGACGTCAGACCATGCTCAAAGCAGGACTGGAAAACGTCCACCTTCAGGAAGTGATGGTGCCGCACTGGGTACGCGGCGCCGTCGAAGAAGCGCAGGTGCTTAATTCACCCACAGTCGGTTCGGTAGAATTAACCGTTTGTGCCCTGGGACGTAGCGTCGGCACATCAGAAATAGGTGTGGTGGGAGAAGTCATCGAAGTGCATGATTTTGCAGCGGTGCAGGCGCTGGGTAAAAAAGCGCAAAATAAAATCATCTTTTATAATCGCGCCATGGACCCCACCAGATTGAACACCTTTTCGGCTTACAGCGGAGCCGTGTATCAACGGGCGCGCGGCGCCATCGAAGCGGCCAAAGTCGGGGCAACGGCCGTGCTGGTGCGCTCCATGACCACGCGTCTGGACGACGTGCCGCACACCGGCGCCATGCGCTATGACGATAATGTACGTAAAATACCGGCCGCAGCCATCAGCACGCTGGATGCGAACTTTCTCAGTCAACTGCTGAAACGCGATAAGAGTGTGCGCGTGCGATTGAGGCTGAGCTGCGAAACCCTGCCCGATGTGCCATCCGCCAATGTCATCGGAGAAATCACCGGCTCGGAATTTCCAGACGAGGTCATCGTCATCGGCGGCCATCTCGATAGCTGGGATAAAGGGCACGGTGCGCACGACGACGGCGCCGGTTGCGTGCAAGCCATCGAAGCCTTGCGCGTGCTCAAATCCCTGGGTTTGACCCCGAAACGCACCATTCGGGCCGTGTTGTTTATCAACGAGGAAAACGGCGTTCGCGGCGGCAGAGCTTACGCAGAAAAAGCCGATGAAAACGGCCTGCGACACATCGCGGCCATAGAAAGCGATCGCGGCGGATTTACACCCAGAGGATTTACGGTAAAAACCGCCCCTGAACAGCTCAGAAAAATTGCCAACTGGTCTTATCTGTTTGAAACCATCACCGCTGACCATATTTCGGAAGGATATGGCGGAGTGGATATCAATCCGTTGGGAGAAAAGTATCAGATTCCCACCATCGGTTTGCTGGTGGACTCACACCGCTATTTCGATTACCACCATTCGGACAACGACACCTTCGACAAGGTCAACGAACGGGAATTGGAGTTAGGAGCGGCAGCTATGGCTATTTTGAGTTACGTTCTGGCAATGGAAGGAATCTAAAATGTGAACACTCTACTCGTGGGAGACATTTTTGCAAAACTTTTTCCAGGCGGCCACAGTTAGCTCGGCAAGTTCGGCGCAGGCTGTCGCTAATTCCGTTTCATATTTTGTGAGCAGCAGCAATTGCTCGCGGCGCAGTTGAATGTCTAGCGGCGCGGCTATTTGTTTGGGATGCCCCTGTCCCAGTTGAATGCCCACATCCAGCACCACTTCTTCTAATTCTTTTTTGGATTTAAATGATTTTGTAATATCGATCTCTTTATAATTATCGACCCAGGCGTGTATCCAGAAAGTCTGGCCGTGAAATCGCAGATAACCGAGATATTTGTAAGGTTGATAAGCGATGCGCGCCTGTCCCACTAAAACTCTGAACGGGTCGGATTTTTGTGCGATGGTAATGCAATCGATTCCGCTGAGATCTCTTACCTGTTTGATTTCGATAACCACGTCGTCTAAAGGATCGTCGGTTTTACCGCGCAGCCGCACTAAATATTTGATATCCAGGGCGCTGCCGATACCCATTTGCAATAGCCCCATTTTCACTATCTCAAAAAAGGCGGGTGTCAACTCTGCATGCTGCAACAAGGTGGTTTCTACATAAGGCTGCATGGCTTCGTTGAGCTCGGTCTGTTCTTTTTGGGGCATGGGTTGCATCCACTCATCGATGTCTTTTAAATACTCTTTTCGATTGAATTTGAATTTTGAACGGATTCGTTTGACCAGGGTGGGTTCTTCCGCCGTCATTTTGGGTTTGTTGATTCCCAATCGATAACCGAGTAAAAACTTCTCAAATAACTCATCAGCCTGGTCATCCCAGCCATTTACTTTACAGGTGATGTGCAGAGAAACACCGAAGCGCATCAAATCCAGCAAGGCCGGCCCGGTGGAGGAATCGTCGAAATCAGTGAGGCCGCGACCCAGATCGGTGATGGCGTATTGTTCGATGTGAGCGTCTCCGTGTAAATTAAAGGAAGGCGTTCCCGGCAGAGTGTGCTCAAATCTTCGGCAGACTTCTTTGCTGAAAAGGATGTTGATGAATCGAAAATAGCCATGCGGACCGGACTTGATGCGAACCAGTAAGTCCGGGTTTTTCGAAAAATCCGGGCTGGCGGGATCGACAAACAGCGGATTGAATTCGTCGCGATTATTTTGGGCCTGAGCTGTTTCAATAAGCAATAAAGTGCTAATAAAAGCAGCGAATACACAGGCGATAACATTCAGATGTTTGAGATAGTGGCTCAGCAATCGAATTCGCATTTAGTTGTGCACTGAAAAAGGTTTATTTTCCTGTAGCTTAACATTTTTAAATATAAAAAGCAAGAAATATGTTGCGTGCCACACGCCATTTACTCTTTGAAATTTTCCATTTTTTTATTGATAAAACCGCCTGTGGTTAGGTGGTTGCTGCTGAGCGAATCTGTGCCATGAAAGCGGTTAATTTAGCTGAATCCAATTGACCGTCGGTGCGTACGCCGCTGCAAACATCGATGCCAAAGGGACCAACCTCTCGAATCGCATCTCCCACGTTGTTCGGGTTCAAACCACCGGCTAAAAAAACCGGTACGCTCACGGCTTCTCGAATTAGTTTGCTCAACTGCCAGTTGTGGGTGCGGCCAGTGCCTCCTAGCTCTTTGACCTGCAAATTTGGATCGCCTGAATCAAGTAAGATGGCGTCCACGTGCTGGGCGGCGGTACTGGCTTCTGAAACCGACTCGTCACCAGTGACATGGATGACCTGTACGATGCCAATTCCGGGCAGCGCTTTGCGTAGATCGGCATGCGTGCCGTTTTTTAGCTCATCCACGAGCTGCAAGGTGTTGACACGGCAGCGTCGCTGCTGTTCGATGATCTCTTCGCTGTCCTGTTTGCAGGTCAAAAGAAAAGTGGCGATGCCAGGCGGAACGCTGGCGGCAATTTCAACAATCGCTTGTTCTGAAATCACTCCGGGCCCGCTGGGCATCTCTGACACCAGTCCCAGCGCAGACGCCCCATGTTGGATGGCAAGCCAGGCTTCTTCCACATTCTGGATACAGCAGATTTTGACAAGGGGAATAAATTGAAATTTCATAAACGATTTCTCGGTGTATCCAAAACAACGAAATTATCGGTAAACAAGGAAGTGCCAATATAAGCATATCATCTTCTGATAGCAAAGTATTTTAATTGTATGATTAACGTAAATTAATCAAATTGAACACTTATTTATGGAACTATTGAGCCATTAATAGCTTGAAATATTTAACCAGGCTATTGCAATCCATATATTATCTCAGGTAAAGAGTACATGCTTTATTTGTAGAAAGGAATTTGATTCCATGAAAAAAAGAGTCCTGATATCAACAATTCTGTTTGGAATGGCGATTGGTATCACCTATTTTTTAATTGGGACTTTTGATACTGCAAGACTTCCATCTTCAGGAAAGTCTGCTATCGGTACCAGTGAAAATCCACGTGCCAGAATGCAATTCGAATGGCGCAGACTACGGAATCCAAAATCGAACACAATCCCACAACATATTCACCGTAAAGAGCTGACGTATGCCGCAACTTTACCAACTCGTGAAATTGGTTTGCTAAAAACGGACGCCATTGTTTTCCAGAATCTCGCCTGGACAGAAAGAGGACCGTTTAATCTGGGAGGTCGGACCCGTGCACTTGCCATCGACCAGGCCAATGAAAGCATGATTCTTGCAGGTGGCGTTTCCGGTGGAATCTGGCGATCCACAGACGGCGGCAGTAGCTGGACCCTCACCACCGACCCGGCTCAGCTTCACAACATCACCTGCCTCGCTCAGGACACCCGAGCAAATAAAACCGCCACCTGGTATGTTGGCACGGGCGAATTTGTCGGCAACAGCGCCAGCGGTAAAGGTGCACCATATCTGGGGGATGGCATGTTTAAATCTACAGACGGTGGATTGAATTGGACTTCCCTTTCCTCAACTTTCAGCGGGACACCGCAGGTCCTGGATCAGCTCTGGGATTATGTCTGGAACATCGTCACCGATGTTTCCAATTCTCAAAATGATGAAGTTTACGCGGCAACTTATGGAGCTATCCATCGCAGCGTGGACGGCGGCGCTTCCTGGACCGTTGCATTAGGCGGCTCCTCACCGTTCTCAAGTTACACAGATGTGGCGATTTCTTCTTCCGGCGTGGTTTACGCTACCCTGAGCGACGAGGGTTCGGACGCCGGCATCTGGCGCTCCACCGACGGGTTGACATGGACCAAAATCACCCCTGCGGGCTGGCCTGCAATTTACGATCGGGTTGTCATTGGCCTGGCGCCATCCAATGAAAATATCGTGTACTTTTTAGCGAGTACGCCCGGTACCGGCACCCTCGATCACCATTTCTGGAAATACACTTACCTATCAGGTAACGGCGCCGGAAATGGCGTCATCTGGGAAAACCGAACCGCAAATATTCCCGCTTTTGGAGGACAGGTCGGAGATTTCGATTCCCAAAGCTCGTACGACCTGGTGGTAAAAGTCCTGCCGGACGAGGAAAACACGGTATTTATTGGCGGTACCAATCTCTACCGATCAACTGACGGGCTGGCTTCTACTGGCAATACCGATTGGATCGGTGGCTATTCCATATTAAACGATAATTCGATTTATCCCAATCACCATCCGGATCAGCACGCTTTGGTTTTTTTGCCCTCGGATTCCAGGACCATGATTTCTGCTCACGACGGCGGGTTGAGTAAAACTTCCAACAGTACCGAGCAGCCGGTGCTGTGGGCGAATCTGAATTTTGGTTATTTTACGACACAGTTTTATACCGTTGCCATCGACCACGCCACCCCGGGAAACCATATCGTCATTGGCGGCATGCAGGATAACGGCACCTGGTTTACCAACGATGCCAACTCCACCAATCCCTGGGTTCGCCTGCTCAGCGGCGACGGTTCTTTCTGCGCTATTGCAAATGGCCGATCCCGTTATTATGTCTCCTTCCCATACGGCAGCATCGTTCGTCTCAGGTTGAGCGATAACGGCGTCTTATCGGAATGGACCAAAGTGACCCCAACCGGTGCGAGCGGCTTCCTTTTTATCAATCCGTTTGTACTGGATCCAAACGATTCGAAGATAATGTACCTGCCCGCCGGCAGTAATTTATGGCGCAACGCCGATCTGATCGCTATTCCAGCATTTTCAAATAATACTACCACAGTGAACTGGACGAACCTGACCAATGCTGCGGTTGCGAACGATACCATTTCAGCGGTAGCGATTTCCAGTTTGCCGGCAAATCGACTTTATTACGGCACAATTTCCGGAAGAGTTTTTCGTCTTGATGGAGCGAATGCCGGCAATCCTCTGGCGCTGGATATTTTCAGCGGCAAGGGACTGCCCGCCGGCTATGTGAGCTGCGTCGCCATCGACCCCACCGACGCGGACCGGGCGCTGCTGGTGTTCTCGAACTACGAAGTGCAGAGCCTGTTTTACACCAGCAACGCTGGCGCAACCTGGACCGATGTCAGCGGCAATCTGGAGGAAAACCCCAACGGTTCCGGCAGCGGGCCTTCTACCCGCTGGGCGGAGATTTTGCCGGCCAGCACCAGCACTTACTATTTTGTGGCAACCAGCACCGGCCTGTATTCTACGACTTCCCTTGACGGCGCTGCCACCGTCTGGAGTCAGGAAGGCAGTTCCACCATCGGAAAGGTGGTGGTGGATATGATCGATTCCCGCATGTCAGACGGCCTGGTGGTGGCCGCCACGCACGGGCGAGGGGTCTTCAGTGGTTTCATCGATAATCCGGTTCCTGTGGAGCTGACTTCATTTAGTGGAAAACGCACACCAGCCCGTTTCGAAGTAGTTTTACACTGGCAGACCGCCACCGAAACCAACAATTTCGGATTTGATATTGAACGAAATCTGCAACGGGATGCTCGCGGCTGGCAAAAGATCGGCTTTGTGAAAGGCAACGACACCAGCAGCTTTCCCCATGATTATGTTTATGTTGACAGGATTAAGCCAGAAATAGAAGCCGGTGTGGAAAGCCTATATTATCGACTAAAACAAATCGATACGGACGGTTCTTTTGTCTTTTCCAGCCCAATTGAAGTGGCTCTGAATTATCAGCCAGAAGCGTTTGCCCTTTTTCAGAATTACCCGAATCCGTTCAACCCCACCACGACCATCGCTTATGAGCTGCCGGCGGGCGGCCATGTTAAACTGGAGATTTTCAATACCCGGGGACAAAAAATAACGACGCTGTTAAATTCAAACCAAAGCCCTGGCCATCATGAAGTTGTGTGGGATGCGGAGGAAAGCGGAGTGGCTTCGGGATTTTATTTTTATCGATTAGAACTGGTCCCGCTGCACCGTCCAGGAGAAAGAATGGTCGAGAGCAGGAGAATGATGTTAGTGAGGTAATGGGTGGTTTGAATTCAGTACAAGCGCATATACATCCGCAATGATCTTCATGGGCAGAAATTAAAGCGTTTAAAATACGTGCAATTGGTTTAATTAGTGGTTTTTAGAGTGCACCCATCATTAGGAATGTACATTTTTGTCTCCCCTTCTTTGGGTGAACTACACTAAATGGAATCGGGTAATGAGTTTAATTTTGCCATGGTTTCCCGGTACCCTTCTTCGATGGCCTCCTGTGCCCGATTGATCTCAAGAAAATTTATATGCCCCAACTTTGGCCGAATAAGGAGCTCGGGCGCGTCAATCTTTAGGTTCCGGTCGGTGATTTGAAGTTCCATGATATTAAGCGAACTGATGAGAACCTCAAAAATACCGGGCAGCGGCTCTTTTTTGTTCAGCCATTGTTTTACCTGATTCAAAGCGGGAATATCAAGCGCGGCAAGCTTTTTATTCCAGACGGACACCAAATTCTTCTTGCCCTCATCGTTTTGATTCTTTGGCCGGGCGCTCGTTTTCACAGACGGCGGTTTTCGGACTCCTTTTTTGTCCAAAATATCGTGGTTAAGATCGACAGCGATGACGAACTCGGCGCCCATTTTTCGCACCGCGCTTACGGGCACAGGATTGACCAGGCCGCCGTCCACCAATATCCGGTTTCCATTCTTTACCGGGGTAAAGATTCCCGGTATGGAGATGCTGGCTCTGATGGCTTCGATGACGTCGCCTTGTGCGATGACGACTTCCTCGCCTGTGGTTAAGTCAGTTGAAACTGCACAGAAAGGCAGAGGCAGATCCTCGATATTCGTTGCTTGCAGGTGATTGCGGGCGAAATCAGCGACCTTTTTCCCGTCCAGAAGCCCGGATCTCGGAAAGACAACATCGAATAAGTTGAACGCCTTTTTCCAGTCGAGTTTGCAAACCACCTCCTCCAGCGCATCGATGTTGCCTGAAGCATAGACTGCTCCAACCAGGGCACCGATGCTGGTCCCGGCCACACAGTCTGCATAGATTCCAACCTCCTCCAGCGCCTTAATCACGCCGATATGAGCCCAGCCTCGGGCGGATCCGCTGCCCAGAGCCAGACC
>JBHHXN010000055.1:0-28484 GCA_046757025.1 bacterium | reverse complement strand
CATGCTGAGCGGAGTCGAAGCATGACTTAAAAACAACAGCTTATCACCCTTCGACGCAGTTTATCCTGAGCTTGTCGAAGGGCTCAGGGTGAAGAAATATGGACTTTTCAGTCAATCACTAACTAAAGGGATCTCCGCCCGGTCCGTCTCTCGGATCGGCCAGTTCTGGAAAATAATCGAGTTTATTTTTCAAGATCATTTTAACCTCCATTTTTATTTGTGTGATTAATTGAATGCTCCCGCCAGGGTAACGGGTGCCCAGTAATATGGATGAGGCAGCTTGTTGGCAAGCGGATAGGTGCGCAGCCAGGCGATGGTGTGAAGCTGAGCCTGTCGCAGGGCTTCTGCTTTTGTGTATTTCCCGCTAAACCACATTTTGTAAAAATCGACGGTGAGATTTTTCGCGCTTTTATCCGCAATCTGCCACAGATTCGCGATGACCGTTTGCGCGCCTGCCATCATGAAGGCGCGTTGCATACTGACAATCCCTTCGCCAAAATACAGCTTGCCCGAAGCGCTTTCACAGGAAGAAAGAAATACCAGCCGCATTTTTTGCAAGTTTAGATTTTGAATTTCATGAATCATCAACAAACCGTCATTTTTCTCATCGCTCGCCTGTCCGGCCTCTTTATTGACAATCAAAGAAGAAAAATAGGGCGCTTTTTCATCGATTTGGCTGTGACTGGAAAATAAGAAAATGCCAAAATCTTCCGCCAATTTCTTTCGGACGGATTTTTCAGTCACCGCGCTGCCAATGAGCAATTCCGCGCCGGCCTGCATGTCGGTGACCTTTTTCACTTCATCGTAAGCGTATTTTAATTTTTCATCAGCCGAAATTGCCAGCAACCTGGGAAAGCTCATGGAAGGGACTTTTTCCGGTGTAAATTTGAAAAGGCGACGACTTAAAATTTCAGCACTCTGAATCAAGGCAAAAGCATGCTGCTTGATCAAATAATCCTCGTTAGGGGTGACTATGGCTGCGAATGGCAGATAATTTAACGCTTCGTCTGCCACGATATAAATGAGCTCCGCATTGGAAATTTCCTCGGCAATGGGTGCGATTAAGTTTTCATAAAACCGTTTTCCCAATGCTCTCGACCGGTAGTAGGTCTCTTCCATCTGTGCGGGAGTTGATAAATTTTCGGGGAAGGTACAGGCTCTAAATTCGGTTAACCAATTCTCCAGCTTTTTACGCGTAATGGGTACTTTGACAGCCTTGAAGATTTGTCGGCTGATCACCCAGATAACGAGATCCTTTTCGGTGATTTCATACACAATGACACAAGCCCTGGCATTTAATTTAGATCGCAAATCATCAATGAATTGGGAAGAGGCTTCGGTGGTTGGAAAGCTTGACTGCTGCGCCAGGCTGGGAGCCACCGTTCGAGCGTTTGATTTTTTTTCCTGCGTATTTTGTAAGGTCAGCTTGAACACCTGGGCGCGTTTTTTCTCCGTGAAATAAAACGCATCCTCCGCATCTTTTTGTGCCACTTTTAGCAAGATCATGTCTTCGAAGACCGGTTGAATTTTTTGGGAAAAGGTCAATCGTTGTTGATGGCTGTTGAGCTCCAGAGTAAGGTCGTCCAGCAGTTGAATCGATTTGAGCAGTTCTTTTTCCGATTCTGCTGTATGATTCAAATCCTTTTGAATTTTACCAGCGATGAAATGCCACTCCCACTGATATGCGGGTTGTGGAAATCGGTCGTACCGTGACCGAGCAGTGTTCAGGCTTTGCAAGGCCAATTCTGGCTTGTTTGCACGTCGATGTGTTTCAGCTATTAAGTTTAAAGCTTCGATCTGGCCTTTCACAAATTCAAATTGCACGAAAATCTCCAGTCCGGAATTGAACGATTTCAACGCCTGCTGGAAATCGTCGATTTGGAGCTGAAGCTGGCCCGTATTTAAATAGGTTTTAGCTTTCAAAAGTCCGAAATCGGATTTGGCAAGTCGCGCTAGCGTGTTGGCTATGGCCGCGCGTGCTTTCTCAATTTCATGGTTCTGGAGATGAATCTCTGCTATTTGACTCCAGGCATGTGTGATCAGATGGGGATTTTCCTTTGCAAGCAATCTTTCCAGTCCGCGCTCATGAAATTCCAGGGAGCGGTCATAATCCCCTAAATCGAAATACAGCTCGCCTAAATTGAGGTAAGAGACGGCTTCGTTGAGGGTGTCCTGCGATTGTTGAGCAAACCGCAGGCTTTCTGTGAAAAAATCGGCGGCGCTTCCGTACTTGCCCATTTCTTTGTACACCAAACCCCGCCCGGTCAGATAATGACTGCGGGCTGTCGGTACGTTCAGAATTTTATTTATTTCGTACATCTTGTCATAAAATTTTAAAGCGGCATCGAATCGGCCAAGGTGTCTATTTACGACGCCCATGCGTTCATTAAGGGTGGTCACCATGGAAGCATGCCCGAATTTTGAATAAATCGCCAGCGCGGATTCGAATTGGGTTAATGCTTCGGGAAACAATCCTTTATCAATGAGAATGTTGCCATTGTAGTAATGCGCCAGTGCCTGGTTCATGGTGTGCCCCATTACTTCGGTTTTTTGTAGCAAGTGATTCCCAAGCGTCCATGCCGCATTGGTACTACCGAAACTTTCGTACAGCACAAATTGCAATTGACCGAGGAATTCCAGATATCTTCTTTCGTCGCCGATGGATTTCGCCAGCTTTAAACTCGTGCCGATATAAGCCATCGCCATTTTGGGATTTTCAACCAACAAGTTATAAACTTTTCGATAATAAAATTCTATCAATAATTTGGATTTGAGATGATTGACCTTCAGATTTTGATAAAAGGCCATTTCTTTTTGAAATAGTCTGAAATTCGTGAAGCGTTCAAACTGCTGGGCGATCCAGCCGGCGATGCGCCATTCGCCCTCGTTTTCACTCCCTTCATTCGCTTCTAAAAAATTGCGATAGACGTGGTGATTCAAAATATTGAAAAAGAGTCTGTATAAAGGAATTCTGTTGCGAAAAAAGAAAAGTGAATCCTGCTCTGTTGATTTTTGGACATGCAAAGCCGCAATCTGTTGCATGAGCCGGGTGTCTTGCTCAGAACGAAAGGTGCGGTCTGGCAAAGCGTTTTCTGCATCCTGAATATCGTGATCTGCGAGCTGAAAATGTTCGACCCACTGGGTCAACGCATTCAGCTGCCCGGCCACGGTATCTTCTGAGAGATTTTGAGCGCTCAGCGTGGCCTCAATATCCGCAATTGAGGCCACTGGTGGGTGTCGATAAATGATGAAAATAAAGATGGTTAGAGCCAAAAGCGCCATGACAATTTTTTTAGTCATGCGTAACCCTGCCGTTTTGAAATTGAATGGTCGTTTGTAGAAAATAAGCAAATACACTGAAGAATTTCAAGCATAATTTTACAGGCCGCACTAAGAATGCTGCTGATCCCACTGTACGCGTTCCAGGGTGTTGTCTAACTTAAGCTCGTCGCAATGGATTTTAACCGCTAAATTGTGCAGTTTTTTGGCATTTGGATCGCTTTCACCATTTTTAATGCGGTAGAGATCACCCAGGCTCGAAAGGGCGGCTGCTTTGTTAGCAGCATAGTTAATCTGGTTGGCAATGTCCAGGGCCGTTTTATAGTGATCCTCGGCGATGGCACAGACAGTATTTTTTTCGGCTCCTTTTTGATTTTTTGCGGCTTCGGCATGGATGTTGCCGATTCCGATCAAACAACGGACTTCATTTTTCATGTTTAAATGATGCCGAATTTTCAGGTTTTTCGAATGGTTCAGGGACTCATGATAAAAGTTGAGTGCGATGTTCGGATGACCGAGCTTAAAATAAGTTAAAGCCAATCGTTCAAACAGCGTCATGACGGCGTAGTGAAAGTTTGTTTTGAGCGCGATTTCCAGCGCCTGCTCAAAAGCGGTTTTGGCTGCGTCAAATTGCTTAAAATCCAGAAAAATATTGCCGTTGTGAAAATAACTCCAGAGTGTATGCGGCTCGTATGGTGAAGCTTCTGAAATAATAAAATCCCCTAAATTCAAGGCAACCCGCGGGTAGTTCTCTAACTCATAAAGCACATAATGACATTTGCAAAGAAAATCCAATATGCGCTTTTTATCCTTGATTTCTTCGGCCAGCGCTAAACCGGCGCTGATCAGCTCGTGTCCCTGGTTTTTATCCCGTTCGAGCGTTCGGTTAACGTACTCATAACAAAGTTGGATCTGCAATTTCTTTTTCAGGGTTTCTTTCTTTAATTGATATGCCTGCTCGTACTCACTTATGAGGTAAGCATCGTTAACTGTATCCGCGAGTTTTTTCGCTTCAGCAAAATGCGCGTTTGCGGAGTTCAAATCGTTTTGCAATTTAGCAAATAGACTCTTATCCAGAAGCTCAAAAAAATACTCAACCAGATCATTAGAAAGCTGACAATGAACGATGCCATTTTGAGCCAGCTCAGGTGGGCCATGAAAGTAACATTTGGTTAAAAAATGTTCGTCGATATCGGCATCTGTTGGGGCAGTGGCATTCATGCTGATGAATGCCTGTTTAACAGTGTCAGTTATTTGAACACAATCCCCTGTGAGGCGCCGTGTCTTTTTTAGTTTTAATTCTAAAGATTGAATTATTTGAAATGATTTCATTGGCTTGTCCTCCCATTTCATTTGATAAAAAGGAATACTCTCTCTACCTATATATGACAACAAATTCGCCTTCAAACTCCCAAAATTTCTAAAAATATTTTAAATATCGTCATGACATATATTTCGCCAAATTGACTAAACTTTGATTCAAATCGATATAAAAAGGTTCATTTTTGCACATGTATTGAGACAGATCAATCCGCCACAAAAAAGTCCTACTGAAATCAATAACTATATAAATAATGATAAAACAATCACATACCCACTTTTACCTGCCTGCCGATTGTGGATTAAATTGTGTGGTACATTTTTTGCTAAAATAAATTGCAACAAAAGTGATTTATTAAAATTAAATAGATGCTCCTATTGAAATTAGGAGGTAATGATGAAAAATAATAATTTTAAACAGTCGGATTACATGGCATTACAATTGATGGAGATCGAAAGCTTTCGCATGTCTTTGTCGCAACAAAGCCATGAGCAAGTATCTTTCAGCGAAGCCATCATGTTGTGGATAGCCCAGGGGTACGCTGAGCAGTTCAAAGCCGGTTATCCGGTTAAAAGAAATCAAATTGAGCCGGCACTGGCCTGACAACTTATGGTTGAAAAGGTTCGGCGTGAATTTGATTATTAACAATGCTCAAGATAAATTACGGCGGTGGGATAAATCGATGGAGGGCCGCAGTATCCAAATTATGCACTTGATGAAGATAAGAACAACCTGAATATAGATTACTTTATTGAGTTAGATGAAGCCACAACCTGTGAAGTAAAAACGCCTGAAATAATTCAGGCGTTTTTTTTTGGCATAATTTTAGCAGAAAAAAATTATTAAAAGAATTTGATAAGTCAATTATTCACATTGTTTCGGTGATGCCGATATTAACCATATCGCGGATGCAGCTTTCACTCAATTGTAAAAAAGCTTCGACCCAATTAACGGTTCTTTCGATTCCCTCCCGGAAAAGAAGTTCTGGTTTAAATTTGAATACAGAGGATACATAGCCAGTTAACCTTATCTGATTTTTTAAGTCATTATTGAAAAGTGTAATTAAGATCACCTGTTTCGGCTTGTTGGTGGGACGGATGGAATAAAATGAATTATTCAAAGGTATAATTTGTTGTAATTACCAGGAATTCAATTGCAGTTGAATTTTTGGAATAAAGATTTGGATTATTAAGTTTTTTTTGATACATTAAAAATGATGAAATAACTTTTTTATTTTTGGAGGACTTTTAAAATGCAACAAAGTATATTTTTCAAATTGAAAATGACTTTCAATAGAAAATATGATGGATGGATGAATGTTGCGTATGTTCTACCTCTGCTTTTCATCACAGTAAGTGCAACAGAAGCATTCGGACAATTCGGAGATATATTTGGATTTGGAAAAAACAAAGTTCAATATAAATCTTTTGATTGGTCGGTCATCAACACGGAACATTTTGATATTCATTATTATAAAGAAGAACGCCAGGCGGCCATGGATGCGGCCGAGATAGCTGAACGTTCTTACGCGTATCTCAGCGAAGTTCTCGATTACAAATTCAAACAAAAAATACCGATGTTGCTTTATGCTTCGCATAATGATTTTCAGCAAACCAACGCCATCCAAAGCTACATCAGTGAGGGCACCCAGGGTGTCACTGAGTCGCTAAAGGGCCGGATGATTTTACCCATCACCGGTTCGTATGCGCAATTTATTCATGTTTTGACGCACGAAATGGTGCACGCTTTTCAGTTTGATATTTTACTATCGGATGGCCCCGCCGATCTGGTGCGAAGATTCAACCCCCCGCTCTGGTTTATGGAGGGCATGGCAGAGTACCTTTCAGTGGGAATGGACAACATCACGCGCATGTGGATGCGGGATGCGGTGCTGAACAACACACTGTTGACCATTCCGGAAATGAATCTGGTGTTTGATATCCGAGTGTACCGAATGGGACAGGCTATCTGGTATTATGTCGGTGAACGCTACGGCAAAGAAGTGGTCGGCCGGATATTTAAAACCGCACGCGCCACCGGCGATTTGAATCGGGCGTTTAAGGCGCACACAGGTTTGGATTTGAACGAGCTTTCCAAGCGCTGGCAGGATGATGCCAGAACGCGCTATTTACCGGCCAATGTTTTGCTGAAAAAGCCGGAAGAAGTCGCGGAACCGCTGACGGATCCTTGTCTTGATTGCACACGATTGAACATCGTGCCGGCGATTTCTCCCGATGGCAACAGTCTTGCTTACATCGGCGATAAGGATTATACGCTCAATATGTTTTTGCGGAGTCTGGAAGATAAGGACAAAATGCATAAAATTGTCCGCAGCGGAAGCAGTGAAAGTTACGAAAGCCTGCGCTATTTTAACACTTCCATGAATTGGTCGCCAGACGGTAACTATTTTTCATTTGTCTCCAAAGCCGGCGGCAACGACGCTATTTACATCGTGAATGCCAATAAGAAAAAAATAATGAAAAAGTTGAAATTTAAAGAACTCACTGGGATGGCTGCACCAAGCTGGTCTCCTGACGGCGGGCGAATGGTATTTTCGGGTATTCACGGCGGTATATCGGATCTTTACGTGGTTAACCGAGATGGAGCCAATTTACAGAAACTGACCCACGACAGATATTCTTATCTACATCCGCAATGGTCGCCGGACGGTAAAACCATCGCCTTTACCACGGACCGCGGACCGAATACCCACATCGATGAATTGATTTTTGGTGAATATAACATTGCGCTTTATGATATCGAAACGGGTACGTTTGATATGCTGACCGAAACCGGTGGCAATCATATCAACCCAATCTGGTCGGCGGACGGCACTGAAATTTATTTTATCTCGGATATGAGCGGCATTCCAAACATCTATTCCATCGAGTTGGAGACGCGGGAAATTTATCGAATCACCAATTTTATTACCGGTGTGGCCGGAATCATTACCGAAAGCCCTGCCATCAGTTTAGCCACGGAAACCGGGCGCCTGGCCTTTAGTGCGTTTTCAAACGGCGGATGGTACATTTACACGTTGGATGAGTATGAAAAAGAAAAAATTGACCGTTCGGAGGTTTTGGTTCTAGAGCCTCTGGAAGATTCAAATGAAAAATATTTTGAATATACCCTTGGTGATAGCTCCGAATTTCTCTTGTCTGATTATAATTCCAAATTATCTCCGGATCTGATCGTGGGCGGCGGCGCCTTTGCAACCAATGTTGGCTTCGCCGGTCAAACCGCCTTCTTGTTTAGCGATATGCTTGGCGATAAAACTTTGATTTTGCAGGCCGCATTGTTTGGCGATCCTCTGGAATCCACCATTATTGCGACTTACTTCAACCAAAAGCATCGGTTGAATTATGCAATTTCTGCGTTCCAATTTAGAGATGATTTCGGTGTGTTCACGGCCACCGATGACGAAGACTTCGCATTCGTCAGTCAAATTTTTCGAGGTTTCGGATTAGGCGCTTCTCTGCCGTTTGATACTTTCACACGGCTCGAATTAGGCGCGGACGTGTTTTTTGTGAACAGTGAAGTGGTTGGATTCAATTTCACCACAGGCCGTTCTACCTCGCGTAACGGCAGCAACGCCATTTTTAGCAGCTTTGACGTGTCTTTGGTGCGGGACTCTGCGTTCTGGGGAATTGCAGCGCCCATCTCAGGTACTCGCGCCCGATTGACCATTGCTCAAAACGTCGGGGACCTGCAATATACTTCGATTATAGCAGATTATCGAAAATATTTCGCCATTAGTATCCCCAGATATTCTGTTGCCTATCGCATAACTGCTGGCACCAATTTGGGTCGCGATAAGAGAATATTTGGAATTGGCGGCCCGTTCACATTTCGTGGAGCGGATTTCGGCGATATTAGCGGTACCAATGTCTTTTTTCAAAATGTTGAATTCCGATTTCCGTTGTTCCCATATCTGCCCCTGCAGTACGATTTCCTCACTGGCGTCGCCTTTTTCGACGCTGCGCATGCTTGGGGAGTGGACAGAAACAGAGACAACATCTCATTCAATTTATTTGATGATTTCAGCGATATTAAAACGTCTTATGGCCTGGGAATCCGATTCAATTTAGGTGGACTGTTGGTATTACGATGGGATTTTCCTTTCAAAAGATATCGTAGTCCGGTAACAGGACTCCTTTCTCCTAAAACACATTTTTCTATCGGCGTCGATTTTTAATGAGCAACGGAGACAAAATATTTGTAATAAAACGAAACTCTTTTTGATACAACTGCGTATGTAGCCATTGAATTAGTCGTTTTATTTTCCGATGCCATCTGCAGGGAAGCAGCAGGTTTCGTATAAAAAGTTTTTTTGAACTGAGTGGAGGATTAAATTTGTACTTAACTAAAACCAGATTTATAGCCGTATCGTTATTAATCATTGCTTTCTCAGCGAGTAGCGTTCATCATTATTTTATTGTTCAATCCATTGGCGATAAAGTGCAAAAACTCGAAAAGCAAACGGAATTGTTGAACTCTTTTTTGAAAATCGATAATTTGTTCAAGGAAAACATCGAAAAAGTCCTGACGGTGTTGAATCACTACAACCCTGATTTGCCAGAATCTCAAAAGTTCGCCATTGCTACTGAGATCAGCCTGGCCAGTATGAAGTATGAAAATTTAGACGTGGATTTAATTTGTGCCACCATTACCCATGAATCGGCGTTCACCTGGGATAGCAAAGTGGTCTCACCCGTGGGGGCCTTGGGGTTGATGCAAGTGATGCCGGCCACTGGCAAGTTTTTAGCACAAATAGAAGGTATCAAATGGACAACTCCGGAAGAGGTTTTATTTGACCCTGTGATAAACATTCGATTGGGGACAAAATACCTTTCGAGTTTAATTGAGTTGTATGACGTCGATGGTGGTCTGGCTGCTTACAATGGTGGCGGCAAAAGAGCCGCTATGTGGGTGGCACAAAATCGTGCGCACGGCATTCTTTATGAGGAAACTCAAAATTATGTGCCGGCTGTGCTGTCACTGTACGACGAGTTTAAAAATTAACCCGGTTTACTTTATATCCTATTTTAAAAAAAAGCCCGATCGCGAGTCGGGCTTTTTTTTTCAGGACGGCACTACCATTCCGAATTCCGTAATCCTCCATCCTCAATTTGGTTTCGCTATTCGAGTTTAGACGTTTCAATATTTTGACAAAACTTTGTCGATGTACTGGACTAAACGCCTAAGAATCTCTCACCACACCCCCTTTATAGAATTCTAACCGCTATCTTCATTAAAATTTCCTTGACATTTTCGTAAAAGGTCGTTATTATTAAGCCTTATTTTTGTAAACATAGTTTACAATTGTAGATAAACTACCCATTTTATATACAGGAGGGATTTTGGGGAATTCATCACCAACAAACCATTGGGCGTTAATTCTGGGTGCTTCCAGCGGATTTGGCGGTGCCGCGGCCATTGAATTGGCGAAACACGGCTTTCACATTTTCGGTGTTCACCTGGATCGAAAAGCCACCTTACCCAATGCTGAGAAAATTATCAACGAAATCAAATCACACGATCGTCAGGCGCTGTTTTTTAATATAAACGCTTCGGACCCGTATCAGCGAAAGTCGGCATTGAACCAGATGAAAGATGAGCTGGAAAAAAGTGGCGCCAATTCCCAGGTCCGGGTGTTGCTGCATTCGTTGGCATTCGGTGCTTTGAAACGATTTGTTCCGGAGGAGCCTCAGGAAGCCATCACCCGTGCACAAATCGATATGACGCTGGAGGTGATGGCCAACAGCCTGGTGCACTGGGCACAGGATCTGATCTTTCGCGATCTCATGCGCAAAGGAGGCCGCATCTTTTCCATGACCAGCTCCGGCAGCCGGCGAGTCTGGCCGGCGTATGGCGCGGTTTCAGCAGCAAAAGCAGCGTTGGAATCCCACACCCGACAGCTCGCACTGGAATTAGCGCCTTACGGCATCACCGTGAATGCCATACAAGCCGGTGTCACTGACACACCCGCTCTGCGTAAAATACCCGGTCACGAGGAGATGGTGGCCACGGCAAAGAAGAACAATCCCTCCGGACGCTTGACTACCCCGGTGGACGTGGCCAAAGCCATCGCGGTTTTAGCTCAAGAGGAAAACTACTGGATGACAGGCAACGTCATTCGTGTGGATGGGGGAGAGGATATTACGGGGTAAGTTGCAAGTTACAAGTTTGAGGTTTTTTTGCTGGATTATACTATTTTAATGAAATGGAGGCAAGATGGAAGATCACGTGTACAAGATGATTGAATTGACGGGTACCTCAACTACCAGCATCGAAGATGCGGTGCAAAATGCCCTGAATCGTGCATCCAAAACCATTCGAAAGATGGGTTGGTTCCAGGTGGTAGAAACGCGCGGAAGCATTAAAGAGGGAAGGGTCATGCACTGGCAAGTCACCGTGAAAATCGGTTTTACGCTGGATGAATGAGTGTAAATTCAATCGTGTTTAAACGAAAACTCCCCATTTTGTCATTTTGAGGCGTCCTTCGATATGCTCATGATAAATTCCATGACGAAGAATCTCATGCTAGCCAATTTGGGAACATGCCAAAGTGGTAAATTCGTGCACAGGTTTCATTTTCTGAACATATAGACACCGTAGGAAAAGATTCTTCGGTCGCGGGCTCCCTCAAAATGAGACGTTTCGTTCAGGCACAGAATCGTATGCAACCCATATTCCGCAAATGGGTTTCAATATGCGAGTTTAGTCGCTTAAACATATCGACAAAACTTAGCCGATGTACGGCGCTAAGCGCCTAATAAATCAGGATATTACCCAGCAAAGTGAACGGATAATTAATTTTTAACAGAGGGAGAAATGAGCTATAATTCTATCGTGTTAGTGAAACAGGTACCGGATACGGCGAATATATCCGGTCAGGTGATGCGAGAGGATGGCACGGTTAACCGCAACAAGCTGCCGGCCATTTTCAATCCCGAAGATAAGGTGGCCCTGGAGCTGGCGTTGCAGGTACGGGATCGCTATGGCGGCAAAGTCAAGGTCGTGACCATGGGCCCGCCAAAGGCGTCCGATATGCTGCGCGAGTGTCTCTACATGGGTGCCGACGATGCGGTTTTGATCAGCGACCGCAAATTCGCGGGCGCCGACACCCTGGCAACCTCGTACGTTTTGAGCGAGGCCATCAAAAAAATCGGCCAGTACGATTTTATTTTTGGCGGACGCCAGGCCATCGATGGCGACACCGCGCAGGTGGGGCCGCAGACCGCAGAGAAGTTGGGCTTACCGCAAGTAACGTATGCCGAAGAAATCATCGATTTAAAGAAAAACAAAATCACCATTAAAAGAAAGATCGATGGCGGACACGAGATTCTGGAGTGCGCGATTCCCGTGCTCATCACGGTGATCAAAGACGCCGCCATCCCCAGACCGTTTAAAGCCAAACGCGTGATGGCGTACAAAAATACGCGTACGCTGCTGGAGCTAGAAAAAATGACCGAAGCAAACTCGCTCCTTTACATCGACGATCTGGTGCATGAATATCAGGAAAATAATTTGTACATCCCCACGTACACCGTCGACGATCTGGAAATCGACGCCGAACGATGCGGCATCAAAGGTTCCCCCACAAAAGTACACAAAGTGGAGTCGGTGGTGCTGGCGGGCAGCGAGCACGAAAAAATCGACGCTAGCAAGGATGGTCTCAATTACTTAGTGGACCGGTTAATGGAAGATCATATTTTTGGTTAAATGAGGGTAAAGGCAAGGTATGAAAAAAGAATCGAAAGAAGTCTGGGTTTTTGTGGAACAGCGTTCGGGAAAACCCGCGGATGTGAGTTTTGAGCTGCTCTCCAAAGGCAGGAAGTTAGCAGAGAAGCTGAAAGGGACGTTAAAAGCCGTGGTCATCGGGCATGACATGCAAACGGTGGCGCAAAAAACTTTTCAATTCGGCGCCCGCGAAGTGTTGTTTATCGACCATCCGGATTTGAAGGACTATAAAACCATGCCGTACAGCCGCATCATGAGCGAGCTGGTGAGCCAACACCGGCCGCGCATCGTGTTGTTTGGCGCCACCTTTATCGGGCGCGACCTGGCGCCGCGAGTGGCGTCATTTACAAAAAGTGGTTTAACCGCCGACTGCACGGATCTGCAAATTTCGGACGTGACCTATCTGAAGCAGGATTATCCGCAGCTTTTGCTGCAAATTCGCCCGGCCTTTGGCGGCAACATCATTGCCACCATCATCACGCCGGACAATCCCGTGCAAATGGCCACCGTGCGCGAAGGGGTGATGGAGATGGCGCCTCTGAGCGCGCCGGTAAAAGGCAAAATCACCGAAATTCCTTACATTAAAAATGACCTGGACGACGTCATCAAAATCATCGAACGGCATCAGGAAGAAAACAAAGTGAATTTGAAGGCTGCGCCCATCATCGTGGCCGGGGGCTACGGAATGGGCAGCAAAGAAAAATTCGATCTGCTTTATCAATTGGCAGATGTGCTTGGCGGGGAAGTGGCCGGCAGCCGTGCGGCGGTGGACGCTGGCTTTATCGATCACAATCGCCAGGTTGGGCAAACCGGCGTGACGGTTCGCCCCAAGCTATACATCGCCTGCGGCATCTCCGGCGCCATTCAGCACCGCGCCGGCATGCAGGATTCCAACAAGATCATCGCCATCAACACCGACCCGGAAGCACCCATTTTCGACATCTGCCATTACGGCATCGTGGGCGACGCGGTCGAAGTGATTCCAAAATTTATCGACGTTTATAAACACAAGTTAAAATAATTCAGAGGAAATTATGCCAAATTTTTTCACTGACAATCCGGACCTGCTTTTTCAATTTGATTATTTGGATCTGGAAGAAATTGTTGCGTTAACTGAACATGATTTCGAGGAAGCGAAAGAATATAATTATGCTCCGAAAGACTATCAGGACGCCCTGGATAATTATCGCAAAGTGTTAGAAATCGTAGGCGACATCGCCGGTAACTTTGTGGCACCCAGGGCTGGGGAAGTCGATATTGAAGAAGCCGCTATCGAAAACGGGCGGGTGCGCTATGCCAGAGGCACACAGGAGGCGCTGGAGCAGTTGTCGCAGGCCGAGTTGATGGGGGTGACCTTGCCGCGAAAATTTGGCGGGCTCAACTTCCCCGCCACCATTTACATGATGGCCATTGAGATGATTTCGCGAGCCGATGCCTCGTTGATGAATCTGTTTGGATTGCAGGATATCGCCGAAACCATCCATAAATTTGGCGATGATGACCAGCGGGCAGAATATTTACCGAAATTTTCCAGCGGCAAAAGCACCGGGGCCATGGTTTTGACCGAGCCGGATGCCGGCTCCGATTTGCAGGCGGTGAAGCTGCAAGCCTATCTTGATGACTCGGGCAAATGGCGGCTGCGCGGCGTCAAGCGTTTTATCACCAACGGCGGCGGCGACATTTTGCTGGTCTTGGCGCGATCCGAAGCGGGCACCAAAGACGGTCGCGGATTGAGTCTGTTCGTCTGCTACGGCGATGACAGTGTAAAAGTCCGAAGAATCGAGCATAAATTGGGCATTCACGGCTCGCCTACCTGCGAGCTGCAATTTAACGACACGCCGGCGCAATTGGTGGGGAAACGAAAATTCGGTTTGATCAAATATGTGATGGATTTGATGAACGGCGCGCGCCTTGGGGTTTCTGCTCAGGCGCTGGGCATCGCACAGGCGGCTTATGAAGAAGCGCTGAAATATGCCAAAGCCCGGGAACAATTTGGCCGACCCATTTACCAGATTCCAGTGGTCACCAATATGCTCATCGACATGCGCGTGGCATTGGAGAGCAACCGTTCGCTTCTTTACGCAACGTCGAAATGGGTGGATCTGCAACACAAATTGGAGCAGCACATTCACGAATTGAAGGAGCTGGGAAAACCGGTTTCCGATGAAAACGCCCGTCTGAGGGAGATATCGAAAATTTCCGCTTTGCTCACTCCCATGACGAAATACGTGCTCACCGAATCGGCGAATCATATCTGTTACGACGCTCTGCAGATTCACGGTGGCGCCGGCTACATGAAGGAATTCAGCGTTGAGCGCCTGGTGCGAGACGCCCGCATTACCAACATATACGAAGGCACTTCGCAAATGCAGATAGTAGCGGCCATCGGCGCAGTTGTCAACGATATTTTAGCGGATTATTTTACCAAAAAAGAAAGTAAATTATACAAAGGCAATCTCGAGAAACTGGCGGATCATTTGAAAGAGATCCGCGAACTGTTTCTGGACAGCTTGAAGTTCGTTTTGGATAAAAAGGATAAACATTTTCAGGACGTAGCCGCGAAAGAGCTAGTGGAAATGTATAGCTACCTCTACGTAGGCTATTTACTGTTGGAAGAATCCGAAGCGAACAAACGCAAAATATTTATCGCCAATCGTTACATTGTCAGCGCTTTGGCCGCCGCGCGCAAAAATTCGGAATCCATCAAAAATGAACAATTTTCTGATCTGTTGCACGCCGATGAAATCCTTATTTAGTGTCTGAATGAAAACTCGAGAAATGCGCGATTTACATACCTCTTCGCGAAGGCGTCCCTTCGACAAGGCTCAGGATAGGCCCCGCCGAGCTGAGCAGAAATTCACCCTCGGACAGGAGACTTTCAGGAAGATAGAGTCGTTTTCGTTCAGACATTATTTAGCCGCCATTTAATATTACAGGATACGAGCCAGATCAAAGAGTTTTCTAATTCATGATTTCTCGTTTGAAAAATGTCAGAACGAAAAAAGATGTATAAAAAAACTCTACGGAACTTGAAAGCCATAATATTGGTTATAGCAGGTTCTGTAAATCCCATTAATTGATTTGAACATGAATATGAAAAACATGCATCCTTCCGCAAAAGATCTGGAGCGCCGGGTTTTTCATTTACAAACACTATACGAAGTGGCGCATGCGTTAACCGAATGCCGTGAGAGAGCGCAGATTTACAAAGAAGTGCTGTACATTTTAATGGGCACGTTTGGGGTGGAGTACGGCCTGGCGCTGAATGCTTCCAATCACCACCAATGGAAGGTGGTGGCGGACCGCGGTTTCGGAAGCGAGCTTTATGCCGACCTTGAACAAGAGCTGGCGCGTTCCAATTTTGATGCGAAACACGCCTACAAAAAGAAAGCCATCGTGCAGGATTATGTCACTCGGCAAAATAAAAGAGAACTGACTGCCGAGCAATCGGTTTGGGTAGAGTGTTTGGGCCGGGACCGAATATTAGGCGGCTTGTTTTTAGGAAAAAAATTGTCCGGCGAAGACTATACCGAGGCAGACCACGCCCTGCTGGATGCGGTGGCCACTCACACCACCACGGCTCTGGAAAACGTGCAGTTGTACGAGCAGCTTCAGGACGCCAAGGAACGCTTGCAGCTGGAGAACATCGCCTTGCGCGAAGAAGTGCTCAAGGAGTACGAAGGCGGGCGCATCATTGGCCAGAGCGAAGCCATACAAAAAATTCTACAGCAAATAAAAAATGTCGCCAAAAGTCCCACCAATGTTTTGATTTACGGTGAAACCGGCACCGGCAAGGAGCTGGTGGCAAAATCCATCCATTATCTCAGCCCGCGCAAGGACAAAGCGTTTGTGGCGGTGAACAGCACCGCCATGCCGGAAAACTTGGTGGAATCGGAGCTTTTCGGCATCGAGGCCGGCGTGGCCACCGGCGTCAGAAAGCACATCGGTTATTTTGAGCAGGCCGACGGAGGAACCTTATTTATCGATGAGATCGGCGACATGCCGTTAAGCTCCCAGGCGAAAATTTTGCGGGTGCTGCAGGAACGAAACTTTCGGCGCGTGGGGGGCTTAAAAGAAATATCTGTGGATGTGAGAGTGATTGTCGCTACCAATAAAAACTTGGAACAGGAAATGCGTAAGGAAACATTTCGGGAGGATCTTTATTTTCGTTTGAGTGTGCTGGAGCTACACATTCCGCCCCTTCGAAAGCGCCGGGATGACATTCCGCTGTTAGTGAATCATTTTCAAAAAAAGTACGAGGAGATTATTGAAACGAAAATCAAAGGCTTCTCAACCCGGGCATTAAAGATCATGATGGAATATGACTGGCCGGGCAATATTCGTGAATTAGAGAACGAAGTGGAGCGCGCCATCACCCTGGCCGGAGAAGGCGCCCTCATCCAGCCGGAAGATCTCTCTCCGAAAATCTATCAAACGGCGCCGGCCATCGAGCTGCCCAACGCCATGAACGCCGATTCTTTACGAGGCGCTATCGATAAACTGGAACGGCATTTGATTCAGGAAGCCCTGGAGAAGTATCATTGGAACAAAAGTCAGGTAGCGCGGAAGCTCGGCATCAGCCGTCTGGGGTTGCAGAAAAAACTGGACAGGCTGGGGATTCGACCGTTATCTCAAACTTGAGCTAAACCGGATGACGCTTAAACTCAAACTCATTTTTATCGTCACCTTTACCATTATCGTCACCGTGGCGTTTGCTGGGTATTTGGGCTATCGCACCTCCCAGAATGAGATCAAAAAATTGGCCAAAGAGTTGATCAAAGCCAAAACCGAGCATGCCTATTCTCTGTGTGAGCACGATTACAAATCGTCTCCCAATCCTTCGCAAAATTTAAAACAAAAAATAGCGGAAATTCAGGTTTCGAAGGACGGTTACATTTCGGTGCTTGGGAACACGCCGGCCCATGAAAAGGGAATCCTGATCGTGCATCCGTCCAACGTAGGCACCAAGCTGTATTATGATATTCGCTTTCCCCACATCAAAGGCATCATCGATGAAATCGACGCCCAGGACGATTCGCTGAAACAAGGTTACGGCAATTTCACTTACTACCGCCAGCAAACCGAAGCCCGGGGACGGCAGAATGAAAAAAAGATCGGATACTTTAAATATTTCAAACCCTGGAACTGGGTCATTCTGGCCACCGGTTATGAAAAGGATGTCTATGCCAGCCGGGACGAAGTGAAAAATACCGCGCTCAAAGTGGTGCTGCTGGTGATTTTTGTGGGCATCCTCATGGTCTATTTCATTATTCGCCAGATGTTTAAACCGGTACAAAGATTGACGGAAAGTACCCGAGAGGTGGCCAGGGGCAACTGGGACATTTCCATCGATTACAAATCGAATGACGAAATCGGCATCCTGGCGCAATCCTTTGAGCAGATGGTGCATTCATTGCGGGAAAATGCCCGCATGTGGCATGAGTTTAATGTGGCACGAGAAATGCAGTCGCAAATGCTGCCGAAAACCTTTCCGGAGATTGCCGGCTTGCAGATTAGCGCCAAATCCATACCTGCCAAAGAAGTGGGCGGCGATTTTTATGATTTCCTCGGAATTGAAGACGGCAAACTCGGCATCGTGGTGGGAGATGTTTCCGGGCATGGCGTTTCCGCCGCCATGGTCATGACCGCAGCCATGAGCGCCGTGCGCTTTGCTGCCGAAGAAAAAGGCCACACCGATGATGTTCTGGATATGGTGAATAACCGCTTGAGTAAAGATATGCAATCGCACATGTTTGTAGCACTTTTTTATGGCATCATCGATCCGCGGATGTACAAATTGCTTTATACCAATGCGGGGCAAACCATGCCCTTTATCTGGCGCGACGGCCAGGTTTCATTCTTGCCGCAAGCCGAAAAAAGCGATCGCTTTCCGCTGGGCATCGTACGCTCCACCATCTACGAGCAATTATCTTTTGACATGCAGCAAGGCGATATCCTGATCTTTTACACCGACGGCATCGTGGATGCCATGAACGGTCATTCCGCGACTTATGGCTTTGAACGTTTTGCTGCATCCATCAGCAAACATGCCGGCTTATCACCAACAGAAATGGTGGAGCAACTGGTGGCAGACATGCAGGCGTACAGTGAGGATAATAATTTTCACGATGACGTTACCCTGGTTATTGTAAAAATAATATAAAAATTAATCGATTCTTATGGCTGCAAAACCAACCTATATCGAAGTGCATATCCCATCTATTTTGGGCTACGAAAAGGTGGCGATGGATTCCGCTGCCGCGGTGGCCAGGCTCATGGGATTTCATCAAAGCCGAATCGAGGATTTAAAAACCGCCATTTCAGAGGCTTGTACCAACGCCATGGAGCATGGAAATCGTTTGAAAAAAGACACCATGGTGATGGTCACACTCAAGATGAGTCAAAAAAGCCTGCAGGTGGATGTCAAGGATGAGGGCAAGGGACTAAAAAAGCGGCCTAAAAATCCCAATATCGAACATCAGATCAATGGCTGTGATGATGTTAGAGGCTGGGGTATGTTTTTGATCAAAAATCTGGTCGATGAGGTCGAATTTAAAAAAGTCTCCGACGGCGGTAATATCACCCGCATGATCATTTACGTCAACCGTTGAATTATTCGTTGAATTAATTGTAACATTCCTTGTTTTTTCTTCAAAATAATGATAACTTTTTCAACTATTTATCTGAGGCCTTCGATTCCGCGTGGGAAGATGATCCTATTTAATTCAATTGATGGTATTGTGCAATTGAGGGAGGAGTAAAAACCTTTCGCTCAGGATGTAACCCATGGCACTTCAAAACAAATCCAAAGAACAACTTATCAAAGAAGTCTTAACTCTGCGGCAAAAAATTCAGCAGCTTAAAAGCGTAGAAGCCGAATTCAAACGCAATGAAGCGGCGTTGAGAAAGGAAAAAGAAATCGCTCAAAGGTATTTTGAAGTGGCCGAGGTTATATTTTTAGTTTTGAACCGCAGAGGTCAGGTCAAACTCATCAACAAGATGGGCTGTAAATTACTGGGCTATGAAGAAAACGAAATTGTGGGAAAAAACTGGTTCACCAATTTCTTACCCGCCAATATCAGATCGCGAGTGCGCAATAAATTTAATGCGTTTGTTTCTGGAGATGTAGAAGTGTTGCGTTATTTTGAAAATCCCATTTCCACCAAAATGGGTGAGGAAAGAATGATCGCCTGGCATAATACGCTGCTGAAGGATGACAAGGGCAAAGCTGTCGCCACCTTGAGCTCGGGCATCGACATCACCGAAAGAAAACGAACAGAGGAAGCTTTACGGGAAAGCGAAGCCCAGAATCAGGCCATTGTGAACACGGCCGCCGACGGCATCATCATCATCGATGCCAAGGGTTTAGTCACCTCCTTCAACGCGGCGGCGGAAAAAATATTCGGCTACAAAAAAGCGGAAATCATCGGTCAGAATATCAAAATGTTGATGAGCACGCCATTCCAGGAAAAACACAATGGTTACATTCGGAAATATTTGAAAACCGGTAAAAAAAATATCATCGGATACAGCCGGGAGGTGACCGGTAAACGAAAAGATGGACAATTGATTACGTTGCTTATCTCGGTGAGTGAACTGCAGTTGGAAAGGAAGAAATTGTTTACGGGCATCGTGCGGGATATCACCTTATTTAAAAATACCGAAGCCGCTCTACGCCGAAGCGAGGATCGTTACAGAAAATTGCTTGAAACTGTGACCGATTACATCTACACCGTAAAAATTAAAAATGGCAAAGAAGTGGAAACCATCCACAGTCCAGGTTGTATTGCGGTCACCGGCTACCGACCGGAGGATTATTACAATGATCCGAATCTCTGGCATCGCATGGTGCACGAAGAAGACTGGGTGGCGGTGATCCAGCACGCGCGAAAAATTCTGGCGGATGAAGATGTGCAGATCATCGAGCACCGCATTCTGCACAAGGACGGCAGCGTGCGCTGGGTGCGAAACACACGCGTACCCCGATTTGATGAACGCGGCAATCTGATCGCCTATGACGGTTTAATTGCCGACATCACCGAGCGCAAACTAGCGGAAGAGGCACTGCGACATTCCGAAGAATTATACAAAATGGTGGTACAAAATACCAATGAAATTATTCTGATCGTTCAGAATGGTCAAATTAAATTCTTTAATCCCAAACTACTCAGCTTAACCGGCTATTCAAAAGAAGAATTAGCTGCCAAACCATTTATCGATCTGTTTCATCCGCAAGATCAGAGCATCATTTCCCTGCATATCAGCAAAAAACAACAAAATGACAAGGAATCCATCATCAATTCATACAGACTCGTGGATAAAAATGGCCACATCAAATGGATGGATATCAACGTCGTTTTCATTAACTGGGAAGGCCAATCCGCCAATTTATGTTTTTTCACCGATATCACAGAACGCAAATTTTTGCAGGAAGAGTTGGCGCGCGCGCAGCGTTTGGAAACGGCCGGCCGCGTAGCCGGCCAGATTGCACACGATTTCAACAATCTGCTGTCGCCGCTTGCCGCCTACCCGACGCTCATTCGGGAGGAGTTGGAAAACTCGGCTGCGATATCCGACATGCTGGATGAAATGGAAGATTCCGCCACGAAAATTGCCGAGATCAACCAGCAATTATTAGCCCTGGGCCGACGCGGTCATTACACCATGGAACCCATCGATTTGAATACGCTGGTTCACAAAGTAGTGATGGCCAACAATCTGTCGAAAGACATTACCATACGGGAGAACCTGGCGCCGGATTTGTTTATAATCAAAGGCGGAGTGGCCCAACTGACACGTGCCCTGGTCAATTTGATCAGCAATGCCAAAGAAGCCATGCCCGGTAGCGGCGTGTTAACCATTAGCACTGAAAACGCCTACCTGGAAAAACCGCTGCGAGGGTACGCATGCATTGCCAGAGGGGAATACGTCTTGCTGAAAATCACCGATACCGGCGTCGGCATGTCTTCCGACGTGTTAGGTAAAATCTTCGATCCGTTTTTTACCACCAAATGCATGGATCGTGAACGGGGCTCCGGGCTGGGACTGAGTGTGGTGCACGGCATCATTGAGGATCATCACGGTTATATTTTAGTAGATTCTCAGAAAAATAAAGGCACGACTTTCTCCATCTATCTACCCGTTTCCAGGAAATATGGAAAAGAGTTGGCCAGGGTGGTAGAGCAATCAAAAGGCGGCAGCGAATCGATTCTGGTGGTGGATGACGATCCTATTCAGCGGCGAGTAGCCAGCCAGCTTTTGAAACGACTGGGTTACAAAGTACATTCCGCTTCCAGCGGGGAAAGCGCAGTCAACCATGTCAAAAAACGCTCGTATGATTTGCTCATCATCGATATGATCATGGATGGCATCGACGGGGTGGAAGCCTACCGCCGTATTCTGGAAATGAACCAGCATCAGAAAGCCATCATTCTTTCCGGTTATGCCAGGTCCAACAAAGTAAAAGAGGCCCTGCGCCTGGGCGCCGGCGCCTTCATTTCCAAGCCCATCAGTCCTAAAATACTTGCCATCCAGGTGAGAAAAGAGCTGGATCGTAAATCACGAAAAAAACGCCGGCTGAGTGTGTGAAGCGATTTGTTTTGAAGTGTTGAGCCGGTCCTCGGCGTCTCGATCAAACAGACTGTGAAGAGGAGTTGTTTAAGAACCGTGTTCGATTTTCCTTTGGAAAAAGTACCGGGAGTGGCACCCGGACAAGTGATTCATGCTTTGTAAATAAAACTGACGGTCTCTGCCAATTCTGCTTGTTTTCTGCAGACATACCTTATTCACACTTGTTAGCTGGGATTCCCGCTGAAAAAAGTACGTGAATAAAACCAACTTAAATTTTCTTTAGGCAGAAAAAGTTTGTGATTTGAGATTAACGGCGATCAGATTTTTATCTTTTTGAATATGAAAGTATTTTATACAAAAATCGGCCTCCCTATTCCGGCCGTCACCCGCGAGAAAATGCGCGAAATTGACCGTTTGGCTATTACGGAGTTGGGCCCCAATCTTTTTCAGATGATGGAAAACGCCGGCCGCAGTCTCGCCAGTCTGGCGATGAATTTTCTCGGAGAATCCTGGAAAAACGCCCGAATCCGGGTTCTGGCGGGAACCGGTGGTAACGGCGGTGGTGGAATTTGTGCCGCCCGGCATCTGGCCAACCGCGGCTTGAAAGTCGGTTTGAGTATCACACATCCGCAGCGGTTGAATTCCGTGGCGGAATTCCAGCGACAGGTTTTTCAAGCCACGGCCGGTGAGGAGATGGCCATTGAGAATTTACATGACGAACCTGCGGATTTGATCCTCGACGCCGTGATCGGCTACAACTTGAAAGGCGCTGCCGCTGGTCGGGCCGCGGAAACCATTCAGTGGGCAAACCGTCAGCCGGCGCCGATTTTGTCGTTGGATGTGCCTTCGGGACTAGATGCCACTACGGCAGAGACCCCGGGCGTCTGCATAAATGCCCGCTGGACCCTGACTCTGGCTTTGCCCAAAACCGGTTTGCTGCCTGAAAAGTGCGGCCAGCTCTTTCTGGCGGATATCGGCATTCCGGCCACGGTTTACGAACGGGCGGGCTTGCGTATCACTTCGCCTTTTGATAAGCAATTCATCGTACCCCTGCAGACATCAAAGTGAGAATGCTGCCTACACAGCACCTTCTGGATCTTCCCAGAGATTTTGTAGCGGCTCGTCATTTTTCCTTGATTATTTCATTTTGAATCGTATCTTAGCAACTGTATTCTGAGCTTACCTTGACGATAATTTCACTCCTTTGTGATCAAAATAAACATGCAAGCGGAATGCAACGACTCAAATTATTTTGAGAATTCCAAACCCGGGGGAGCCGTAACCAAATTATTACCACTGGCGGACGCAGCGCTGCCAAGCCGCCATCAAAATATGAAACGCAGAGCACGCTGAGGGAGCAGAGGAGCAAAGAGAAAGAAGAAAGAATCAAAATAATAACTATAAGTCTGGTCGTTTGGAATGGTCAAAATGCTTTTCGCTTATTGAAATCAAAAACTCTGCGAACCTCTGCGTCTTTCGCATCTCCGCGTAAATGGCTTTCACGCGGTACCGATATTTGGCAACGGGAGTCCGCTCCGAAACTTTGTTAAAAAATAAAGTTTTACGGGATAATAGAATAAAGATAATTTAAACTTTCGGTTCACAACACAATAAAATTTTAAATATGACTGATCTGGTACAATTGGTACGGGATGCAGGCGTTGTCGGAGCGGGTGGGGCCGGCTTCCCAACCTACAAAAAAATCGAATCCAAAGCGGAGATCGTCATCGCCAACGGCGCCGAATGCGAACCGATGTTTTACAAAGATAACGTGTTGATGGAAAACTACGCTCGTGAAATTCTGGATGGGCTGCTACAAGTGATGCAGCAGGTGGGCGCCGGCAAAGGCATCGTCGCCATAAAAAGCAAAAACCGCCGCGCCATCGGTGCCCTTTCTACCGACCTGCCGGCCGGGATTTCGATCTTTGAAATGGAAGACGTCTATCCTTCCGGTGATGAGTACGAAGTGGTTTACCACAGCACCGGGCGCCGAATTCCCGCGGGCGGCATTCCGCTGCAGGTAGGCGTCGTGGTGCAAAACGTCGAAACCCTGCATAATATTCACCACGCCGTAAAAGGTCATCCCGTAACCCACACCATGATGACCATCCACGGGCACGTGCGGCAGCCGCTGACGGCCTGGTTTCCGATAGGGATGCGATATGGCGAAGCGCTTGCCCGGGCTGGCGACGCCACCATGGCGGATTTCGTGCTCATCGACGGCGGTCCCATGATGGGACGGGTGGTGAGTGATTTGAACACGCCGGTCAGCCGCACCTCAAGTGGATTTATCGTACTGGCGCGGGAGTCCAAACTCGCTGAAAGGAAAGCGCAGTCCGAGCAAACTTACAAACGCATCGGTAAATCCGCCTGCGATCAGTGCAGTCTGTGCACGGAAATGTGCCCGCGCTATTTGTTGGGCTATCCCATCAAACCGCACCTGGTGATGCGCTCGCTTTTGACCACCGGCGAAATGAGCGAGTCTCTGACGCACTGGGCGCAGGCTTGCTGCGAATGCAACATCTGTTCGCTCTGGGCCTGTCCCGAGGATCTGGATCCCAGAAACGTGTGTGTGGTCACCAAACGCGATTTGAAAAAGCACGACAAATGGTTGAGTCCCGAGCAGCTGCAAAACCTCACCACCGGGGTACACCCTTTGAAAGCGCATCGCAGCGTGCCATCCAAGCGGCTCGCCCGAAAATTAGGTTTAGGGGCGTTTACCGCCGAAGCGCCGTTCTCGAGGGCAATCGAGGAGCCCGCGGAAGTGGCCATCCCCCTGCAGCCGTCGTTTGGAGCAGCGCCGAATCCCATTGTCCAGGAAGGACAAAAGGTGCAAAAGGGCCAGGTGCTGGCGGAAGCGCCGCCGGCGCAATTGGGCGTGCCCATCCATGCCAGTATTTCTGGAATCGTCAAATCGGTGAATGATTTTGTGGTTATTAGCAAAAGTTGAATTGCACCTGGTTTCAAAAAACAAATCAATAAAAGGAACGTCATGGAAAATGCAATCGGTCTGATAGAACTCACTTCCATCGCCAAAGGCTACGAAGTGGCGGATGCGATGCTCAAAACGGCCGATGTGGAGATCGTGTTTAACCGCACCATCTGTCCGGGCAAATTTATGGTGATGGTGGCCGGCGACACCGCGGCCGTGAACTCCAGCATTGCCGCTGGTCTGGAGATCGGCGGCGACACCATCGTGGACGAGCTCACCATTCCCAACGTGCATCCGGAGGTTTTTCCCGCCATCAGCGGCACCCGGGTGATCGAACAGACCGGCGCCTTGGGCATCATCGAGACCTTTTCTGTGGCTTCCATCATCGAAGCCGCCGACGCCGCGGTGAAAGCGGCGGACGTCCATCTGATGGAAATTCATCTGGCCATGGCCATCGGCGGCAAAGGGTACGTCACCCTCACCGGCGATGTGGCCGCGGTCACGTCGGCGGTAGAAGCCGGCGCAGAATACATTCGCAGCAAAGGCTTGCTGGTAAATAAAGTCGTGATTCCACAACCGCGTTCGGAAATATTGCAGGACAAAATTTGATCTTTTTGATTTGATAAACACACGATTTTTCACCAGAGTATTTCAAATAAATGTAACTGTTCAGCCGGTCATTCTGGAAGAATCTTTTTTGAGTCTGAGAATTATTTAGCTAAACAATTAAGAGCTAAAAAACAAACAAGATCCCAGCAGGATGACAAAAGAGGCTGAACAGTTACAAATAAATTTAATCCCTTCAACTGAATCAACCGTTTAACTTTAACTTATTGCAAAAAACCATGGCAGAAACCATCGATGACCTCACCATTACTTACGAGGAAGACGGCGTTGAAATCGTCAGAGAATTAGACAAAGTGGTGCTGTCCAAAGGTGCCTGGACCACGATCATTTTCAAGTACCAGGATTGGAATGCGCAGGGTAAAAGCTATTCCGATGACAAGTACACCATTCGACGCTATCGCAAGATGCAGGGCGTTTACCGTCAACAAAGCAAGTTTAATATCTCAAGTGCGGCACAGGCCCGGAAAATCGTGGAAGTGCTGCAAAAGTGGACAGATGAGAAGAATGCCGGCGACTGAGCCGCCATTTCAAACGATCTGGAAAATCACAGTTTTAGAAATCTCGCACATTTATCTTCATCCTGAGCTAGTCGAAGGATGAATGAAATGGCGTTGAAATCCGACTCCTGGCTTTGAAGCCGGGTTTCAAAATTTGTCACAGTGGTAATTAGTGTTTAAACCAAAACTCGAAAATACGCGATCAAAAATCTCTTATGCGAAGGTGTTCCTTCGACAAAGCTCAGGACAGGCTTCGCCGAGCGAGGCAGGATTTCACCCTCGGCCGGTAAGCCTTCGGGTAAAAGAGGGATCGTTACCGTTCAGGCACGCATTAAAAATAGAGGCAAAATGAACACAAAATCACTTTTCTCAAATTTACTGCTCGTATTTTCAATTATGTTCATGCTGTGCAGTTGGTGCCTGGCCGAAACCCCCGGCATCGCCTACCGGTTGAGCTGGCAGCAGCCGCATGCCCATTTGCTGAAGGTGGAGCTGACCGTCACCGACCTGGATACCACCTCGCTGGAAGTGCGCATTCCCGCCTGGCGGCCGGGCCGTTACATCATCCAGAATTACGCAAAAAATGTCATCGATTTCGAAGTCACAGACGGCAAGGGTAATCCGCTGCCGTTTGTGAAGATCGACAAAAGCGGCTGGCGTGTAACCAAAACGCGGTCGCAAAATGTGTGCGTGAAATACCGCTATTATGCCCGGCATTTGGACGCCGGCTCCAGCTATCTCGATGATTCGGAAGCGTATATCAATCCCATCACCTGTTTGATGTACGTTGCCGGTCAGCAAATGCAGCCGGTGTCTCTGGCCATTGAAAAGCCGGCGGACTGGAAAATCGCAGCGGCTTTGGAATTGGACCAAAGCTTAGGCGCTTTCGTCAGTCCCAACTATCATGAGCTGGTGGATGCGCCCATTCTCATCAGCCCCTCTTTCAAATTGCTGTCGTTTACCGTGGACGGGGTGAACTATGATTTGGCCTTACAGGGCGAAGGCAACTTCGATTCAACTCAAGTGGTAGAAGATGTGAGAAAAATCGTGGTGGAGCAGATTGCCATTATGCAGGAGATGCCGTGCAAGTATTACCTGTTTATGTACCACCTTTTGCCCTATCGGTTTGGACACGGAGTAGAGCATAAAAATGCTACTTCCATCGTGGTCGGTCCAGCCGATTTCGACAACGAAAGATTTTACAACGGCTTTTTGGGGGTGACATCGCACGAGTTTTTTCATCTTTGGAACGTAGAGCGGATTCGACCTGAAGCCATCTATCTGCCCGATTATTCCAAAGAAAATTACACCACCACGATGTGGATTTACGAAGGATTGACTAGCTACTTTGGCGGGCTGACGTTGGTTCGAACGCAGTTGACTAAAAAGAAAAAGTATTTGGAAAACTGGGCCAGCACAATCAGGAGATTCCAAAATACTTACGGTCGAAAGGTTATGAGCGTGGACATGGTGAGCTGGGACAGTTGGACTAAAAGCATGGGCCACGCCCCGCCCAATACCTACTATTCGTTTTATACCAAAGGCAACATATTGGGTCTGCTGCTGGATCTGGAAATCCGTCACCGCACCAAAAACAAAAAATCTTTGAATGACGTCATGCGTTTTCTCTACCGCAATTATGCGAAGAAAGATCGCGGTGTGCCGGAGAACGGCATGCAGTTGGCCGTGGAACAGGTGGCAGGTAGCCGTTTCGAAACGTTTTTTGCGGATTATGTGCACGGGACTGCTGAAATCGATTACAACCGTTTTTTGAACCACGCCGGCCTGGAGTTACAACTCACTCAAAATGAAAAAGGCCCTGGGGTTTATTTAGGTATTTCGACTTCGGGTGACGAGAAAGAGACCAAAATTCGCAACGTCGTTCCCGACTCCCCCGCTTTTGCTGCGGGCCTGGACCTGGGCGATATTCTGCTGGCCATCGACGGCCGGCGTGCGCACCAGAGCAACCTCGAGCTGCTGCTGAAAAATTATCAGCCCGGGGATACGGTGCAGGTGACGGTTTTTCGCCGCCACCGGCTACGCCATTTTGATGTGCCCCTCGCCGAAGCACAGCCCGACAAATATGAAATCAATGAGCTTGAGAAACCCTCCAAACTCCAGGCCGCTATCCGAAAAAGCTGGTTGAATGAGCAAAAAGAAGACCTTGAGGAGACGGGTAAGAAATAGGGTTGATAGTAATTACCACGCTGCTATAAGTGATTCATGGCTCGTGTTGCCTCTTAAGTTCTGCGGAGGTGCCAGCGTAAGGGCGGGCAGGTGTTGCGGCTGCCGTTGGCGGAGTGCCAGTTGCACTGGCACGCGGATACCCTCGGCACCGAGCCGGGCGCCATCCTGATTCGCGATCAGCGCAAATTAGTGTTTATCGTTCGCGATGGTGTGCTACGGTATGATTAAAGGCTCTGTCTTAAAATGAATTATTAGAACTGCTGGAAACAATTTTAAAATTCATTCCCTCACAATTTGGTAAATTCTTACCTGGGCATTTTCATTGTCT
>JBHHXN010000054.1:0-29694 GCA_046757025.1 bacterium | reverse complement strand
AAGCATTTTTCGTTCAATCACTATATAATCATTCAAAACAGATTTTCAACTGGTCATTCATACTGTAAGTTAACATATCACGCCTTTAATTCAATAAAAAAAGCCGTTGCGAAAACACCCCGCAACGGCTAGCACCTCATGACAATTTCACAGAATTTTTCGAGCTGTTAGATCAAACATCCATGATTTCATCTTCTTTCATTTTCAAAATATCGTCAACTTGCTTGATGTATTTATCGGTGATTTTCTGCACCTCGTCGATGGCAGTGTGGTATTGATCTTCGGATATAGTGTGCTCCTTCTCAGACTTCTTCAATTGATCGTTGGCATCTCGGCGCACGTTTCTGATGGCGATGCGCCCTTCTTCCACCAATTTATGACACAGTCTAACCAGGTCTTTTCTCCGTTCCTCAGTCAACTGTGGAATGGGCAGCCGGATAACCACCCCGTCATTCACCGGGTTCAATCCCAGATCCGACTTCAAGATGGCTTTTTCGATTTCACCGATCAAGTTTTTTTCCCAGGGCTGAATGGTGATCAACCGAGGTTCGGGTGTGCTGATGCTGGCCACCTGTTTCAGCGGCGTCATATTGCCGTAATAGGAAACGCGAATGGTATCCAATAAGGCTGGGGAGGCTTTACCCGTTCTGATTTTGGTCAATTCACTGCGGGTGTTTTCAACGGCTTTTTGCATGCGCTCCTCGGCATCTTTTTGAATTTCTTTAATTGGCATAGCTACGCACCATAAATTTTAGTTCCTAATGATTCACCTTTAATTACGCGAGTTAAGTAACCAGTCCGCGTTAAATTAAAGACGATGATGGGTAAGTTATTATCCATACAGAGCGTTACAGCAGTTGAATCCATGACTTTCAGTCGCCGTTTGACCACTTCCAGATAGTTCAATTCATCGAACTTTTTGGCATTTTTATCTTTCTCGGGATCCGAGTCGTACACCCCATCCACACGTGTGCCTTTCAAAATAACATCGGCTTCGATTTCCACGGCCCTAAGCGCGGCCGCAGTGTCGGTGGTAAAATAAGGATTGCCGGTGCCGGCAGCAAAAATCACCACGCGCCCCTTTTCCAGGTGGCGAATGGCTCTTCGGCGAATGAACGGTTCGGCGATCTCTTCCATTTTTATGGCGGTGAGCACGCGTGTGAAAACATCGTATCGTTCTAAATAATCCTGCAGTGCCAGCGCATTGATGGTGGTGGCGAGCATTCCCATGTAATCGGCTGTTACGCGGTCCATACCGCGCGCACTGGCTGACAAACCACGAAAAATATTTCCGCCGCCAATGACCAGGCCCATTTCAACTCCCAGACCGTTGACTTCTTTGATATCGAGGGCGATTTTTTCAACCATCTTCGGATCCACGCCCAGCCCCTGCTGTCCCATCAGGGCTTCGCCGCTCAACTTGAGCAAAACTCGTTTAAATGGTAAGTTTTGCATGATCAAAGTGTTGGTTTTTCAAGAGATTATTTTCCAAGATCATGTTGTTATCGGATGTGCTCAGGCGCCCAATTGAAAGCGCACAAATCGCTTTATGTTGATATTTTCGCCGGTTCTGGCAATCAGCTCTGTGAGAATTTCTTTGATATTTTTACTAGGATCTTTAATAAAGCTTTGCTCCAATAAAACGGTTTCTTGAAAGAACTTCTCTAATTTACCCTGAGAAAAGCGATCGATTATGTTATCCGGCTTACCTTCATTTTTGGCCTGGGTTTTGTAGATTTCCAGTTCCTTGTCGATGTCTTCTTTGCTGTATTCTTCTCGACTGACAACCGAGGGATTGGTAGCGGCCACTTGCATGGCAATATCCCGGACAAAAGTTTTGAAATCTTCGGTTTTAGCAACAAAATCAGTTTCACAATTGACTTCAACCAGCACGCCCAATCGGCTGCCGGGATGAATATAAGCTTCCACCAAACCTTCTTTGGTTTCGCGTCCGGCTCTTTTTTCCGCAGAAGCAATTCCTTTTTTGCGGAGCAGCTCCACGGCGGAATCTATGTCACCATTCGTTTCCATCAACGCACTTTTACAGTCCATAATACCCACACCGGTTCGATCTCGTAATAATTTCACTTTGTCTGCGGAAACGGTCATGCTATTCTGCCTCCAATCTGTTCATTAAATTCGCTATTCAACTTCCTTAATTTCGGAATCTTTAATTTTTTCGACCACGGTCTCCAGCTCTTCTGCGTCTTCGGTCACAATAACCTCATCCGGCGCTTCGGTGGTTTCGGGTACAGCGGCTTCGGCTTCGCCGGTTTCGGTTTTACGCTCTTTCAAAGCGCTCAACCCTTCGATCACCGCACTGGCGATGGCCGTGGTGATCAAATTGATGGACTTGAAAGCATCATCGTTGGCCGGGATGGGATAATCAATGGGATCCGGATCGCAATTGGTGTCCACCACCGCGATAACCGGAATATTGAGTTTGACGGCTTCAGATACGGCGATGCTTTCTTTTTTGGTATCCACCACAAATACCGCGCCCGGCAATTTATTCATGTCGCGAATGCCGCCGAGCACCAGCTCTAATTTTTCCCTCTGCCGTTCGATTTGTAATATTTCTTTTTTCAGCAATTTATCGTAAGTGCCGTCCGTAGTCATTTTTTCGATATTTTTCAGATGCTTGATGCTTTTCTTGATGGTGGTAAAATTGGTCAGGGTGCCGCCCAGCCATCTTTCATTGATAAAAAAAGAATTGCACCGTTCGGCTTCGTTTTTGATGATGTCTTTGGCTTGTTTCTTGGTACCGACAAACAGCACGCTTTCCCCGCGACTGGAAATATCCGTGATTACCTGACAGGCCATTTCCAGGCACTCCAGCGTCTTTTTTAAATCGATGATATAAATGCCATTTCGCTCCATAAAAATGTATTTTTTCATTTTTGGATTCCATCTGCGCGTGAGATGGCCGAAATGGGAGCCAGCAATTAAAAGATCTTGTAGTGAAACGTTTACCATAATACTCTCCTGTTTTGGGTTAAACCGCCACCAGTCCACATATTTTCAGACCCGGAATCCGGGCACCCAAGATTAGATCTGGTGTGTGTTTTAAATTATTAACGTTTAGAAAATTGAAATCTCTTGCGCGCGCCGGGCTGTCCGTATTTTTTGCGTTCTTTCATGCGAGGATCGCGCGTGAGTAAGCCCGCGGCTTTGAGTTTGGGACGGTACTCAGTGTCGATTTTTAAAAGCGCTCTGGCGATTCCCAATCGCACGGCTCCGGCCTGACCGGACAACCCGCCGCCCTTTACATTGGCAATAACGTCGTACCTACCTATGGTTTCGGTCAATTCCAGCGGCTGTTCAATGATCATGTTCAGAGTTTCTCTCTTGAAAAATTCCAGCACCGGTTTTTTATTGACGATTATTTTGCCATCGCCGGACACCATGCGTACCCTGGCCACGGCTTCTTTTCTTCTACCAATCGCATCGTATGATAAGACTTTCATGTAATCCTCTAATAATTAATGATTAAGCTATTTCAAGTACTTCGGGTTTTTGTGCCTGGTGAAGGTGATTTTCGCCAGCATAAACTTTGAGTTTTTTGTACATCTTGCGGCCAAGTTTATTATGCGGCAACATCCCCTTCACAGCCTTTTCCAAAATCCGTTCGGGATGTTTGGTGAGCAAGTCCGAAAAATTGTCGAATCTGCCGCCACCCGGGTAGCCGGTGTGACGAAAATAGCGTTTTTGTTTGGCTTTATTACCCGTTACCCGAACCTTATCGGCATTGATGATGATCACATGGTCGCCGGTATCTATATGCGGCGAATAAATCGGTTTGTGCTTCCCTCTCAAAATCGTGGCCACTTCGCTCGCTAACCTGCCAAGGATTTTACCGTCGGCATCCACAAGATACCATTTTCTCTTAATGTCTTCGGTCTTTGCAATAAACGTTTTCAACTTACATTCTCCCTGCATAATTTATAAAAAATGAGTCTCGAAAGTAACAATAAATTTAGAAATTGTCAAGGTTTTTCTTATTCAAAATTATAAATTTATGTTGCATTACTTACGGTTATCCAATTAGCTCAGAAAATGTCATTCTGAAGAAGCGAAGCGACTGAAGAATCTCAGACCACCAAACTGTATTTATTCAATCAACAAGCTCAGTAGCATGAGATTCTTCGCTCTCCCGCTGAGCGGGATCGCTCAGAATGACAATCCTGGATGAGGGCTGAGTTAACTGGATAACCGTATGCATTACTTGTCAGCAAAAACATATCCGATCAATTTGTAAATCAATTTAGCCGCAAAAAAGTCCGAAGCCACTGCACCCGGTTTAGGGGAGAGCTCTACGACATCAAAACCAACAACGTTTCTCGAGCGCGTCACCTTTTTTAGAAATGCCAGGGTTTCCACCCAATGAAATCCGCCGGGTTCGGGTGTGCCAACGGAAGGCATCACTCCGGGATCGAAAAAATCCAGATCGATGGTTATGAACACCGGATCCCCTAAATTGCTCAATGCCTCTTCTGCCCAATTTGGATTTTGGTGCATTTCGTAAGCATAAAATAATTTTGACGGCGGCATTAACTTTTCTCGCTCACCGGCGATACCGCTGCGAATTCCAACACCAACAAAGGGGCAGATTGCACTTATGCGCGACATGACGCAAGCGTGATTATATAGCGAGTTTTGATACGTATCCCGTAAGTCGCTGTGCGCATCCAGCTGCAATACCCAAATGTCCGGAAAGAACTTTTTATACGCCCGTATAATTCCATACGAAATGGTATGTTCACCTCCAAGCCCAACGACCATTTGTTGCCGTAGCAATTTCTCTTCACTAGCCACGGCAATTTGAGCCAGCGCTTTTTCGGACTCCGCTTCGAAATGAGCCACGGGCATTTCTGTGCTGATTCCAACAACACAAGGCTCAAAATCCAGCTCTTCATCATAAAACTCAATCTGACTGGAAGCCGCGATGATAGCATGAGGACCGTTTAAGGTGCCTTTTACATAACTGGTGGTTTTTTCATAGGGAAAACCCAGAACCGCCACCGCCGCTTTTTCGGGATCGCACAAATGTTGCGGTAAATCTAAAAACTGATGTTTGCTGACAGTCGATTCCATAACAGAGTTTAAATTAAGACCGCTCCAGCCAAAACTGTGGTCCACAATCCTTTTTTGTCGCCGATGGCCGATTGACTAATGTTTCGGGTTTTAACGATTTCACCACTGATTCGCCAGATTTCTTTTTTTTTATCCCAGGAATCATCGGGATCGAAGTCCACGCCTAAAATGGTGGCGAGCATGCTTGCGGCCAGGTCTTCTGCATAATCGCCGGCCATGTCATCGGTTTGACCATAACTGTGATGTTCCGAAAGATAGCCGTAATGGCTGCGATCTTTCGGGATGGCCACACCGATGGAAGCCGCAATCAGCCGATGCGGCTCATTGGTCGCACACTGGCTTAAAACCACGTAAACAATTTGACCGGGTGTGAGCTCTTTCAATCCTTCATTTTTAGGGACAATTTTGCAATACGGAGGAAAAATGCTTGATACCTGCACTAAATTGTATTTGGCAATTTTTGCGTTTCTCAGGGCCAGCTCGAAGCTGGTCAATTTCTCTCGATGTTTCCCAACCCCTTTTGTAAAAAACAACTTTTTTGGCACGTGCATGTTCTTGTTTCTTTCTACCAGTAAGAGATTCGATAGACTCGTTAATCATTTCTCCACCACAAGCCGTTGTTATACAATCCAAAAACTTTTCCTTTTAACTTCCAACCCTCAAACGGCGTATTTTTCGACTTGGACAGCATGCGCTTTTTGTCCACAGTCCACTCGTGATTTGGATCAAAGACCGTGATGGAAGCCGGTGCACCGACTTTAAATTTACCGCGCTCAAGACGAAGAATTTCAGCAGGGTTCCTGGTCATTTTTGCGATGGCTTGCGGTAGAGCTAATATGCCCGGTTCCACAAGCTGCGTGAGCACCAGACCCAATGCTGTCTCAAGACCCGTAATTCCAAATGGGGCGGCTTCAAACTCGGTCTCCTTTTCTTCAATGGAATGGGGAGCGTGATCAGTGGCAATCACATCGATTGTGCCATCTTTTAAACCCGCCAGCAACGCCTGAACATCTTTGGGAGATCGCAGGGGTGGATTCATTTTTGTGTTCGAATCGTAATTCAGCACCACGCGATGATCCAAGGCAAAATGGTGCGTCATCACTTCGCAGGTCACATTTACACCGCGCGCTTTAGCATGGCGGATCAATTCGACGGAGCCCGCTGTCGAAATGTGGGCAAGGTGCAGCCGACCGCGGGTGAATTCGGCAATTTGAATATCCCGCGCCACGATGATCTCCTCAGAAATTCCAGGAATCCCCGGCAACCCAAGTCGCGTGGAGATTTCGCCCTCATGCATACAACCGTTTTCAGAAAGTGATTTATCCTCACAATGATCGATGATGGGCGCGTCGAACATGCTGGCGTACTCCAAGGCTCGGCGCATCATGCCTGCGGTGGCCACAGGATCGCCGTCATCGGAAAAAGCCACCGCGCCGGTTGCCATCAGCTCGCCCATTTCTGTCAGCTCCATTCCTAGCCGGCCCTTCGTGACCGCCGCGATTGGATAGACGTCCACCAACAGATCTTTTGAACGCTTTTTGAGAAATTCCACTACTTCGGCGTTGTCCACCGGCGGTTCGGTATTGGGCATGGTACAGACACTGGTAAATCCGCCCATCATGGCGGCTTCGGTGCCGGACTCCACGGTTTCTTCGTCTTCTCTTCCCGGCTCCCGGAAATGCACGTGCATGTCGATCAAACCCGGACACAAAACGCAGCCTTCAACATCGACGATTTCGCCTTTGAATTGACCCGAAGTCACCTTGCCGATTTGTTGAAGCTTTCCATCTTCAATCAACACATCGCCGGGCGTTTGCGTAAGTTTGTCAGGATCCACGATCTGTGCGTTTTTAAACAGCATCTTACCAGCAGGTTTTACTAATTCTGCTAAGCTCATTTACTATCCCAACTGAGTTTCATTTCGTTTCAATAGAAATAGAGTGTCCTTTTTTGTCGTTTATCCCTCTTCCAGCGCTTCGGCTGATTTACCGCCGCTCAACAAATACAGCACCGCCATGCGCACGGCTAAGCCGTTGGTGACCTGATTTAAAATCAGGGAAAATTCACTATCGGCCAGCTCGCTTTCGATTTCCACTCCGCGATTGATGGGGCCGGGATGCAAAATCGTCACATCTTTTTTAGCTTGTTCCAGCCGTTTGCGGGTAATACCATAAAGCTGGTGATATTCCCGAATGGAGGGGAAAAGCCCCATTTGCTGTCGTTCCAGTTGGATTCTCAAAATATTCAACACATCCGCCCATTCGATGGCTTCGTCCACATTGTGAAATATTTCTGTCTGCCACTGTTCCGCTTCCACCGGAATCAGCGTAGAAGGGCCGCAGAGCGCCACTTCTGCACCCAGCGCTTGCAAACCGTAAATGTTTGATCTGGCCACCCGGCTGTGTTTTATGTCGCCAACAATGGCAACTTTGCACTCCTGCAGATCATCGAATTTGTTCACCAAAGTCATCAAATCCAGGAGGCCTTGAGTAGGATGTTCGTGCTGGCCATCCCCGGCATTGATGATGGACGATTCGATGCAGTTGGTGAGAAAATGCGGCGCGCCGGCCGCCCGGTGGCGCATCACCACCAGGTCGATCTTCATGGCCTCCAGATTGCGAACGGTATCTCGCAGGGTTTCCCCTTTCAGCACCGAAGAGGAGGAGGCTGAAAAATTCACCGAATCGGCAGAAAGTCTTTTTTCAGCTAATTCAAAGGAAAATCGCGTTCGCGTGGAAGCTTCAAAAAACAAATTCACCACGGTTTTTCCACGCAAGGTAGGCACTTTGGGAATGGGGCGGGTCAGGACTTCTTTAAAAGATTCCGCAGTGTCTAAAATAAATAATATTTCTTTTTTTGTAAAGCCTTCTAAACCTAATAAATGTTTCCGGTTAAATTCCAACAAATTTACCTTTATGGTTTCACCAAAAAAACTCCCTCGGTATGATCCAATTCCTTCATGTAAACTTTGACTTCATCCTCCACTGAAGTCGTGATCATTTCGCCGACATAATTGGCGCAAATCGGTAATTCTCGGTGGCCGCGATCGACCAGCACCGCCAGTTGAATTTTCGTCGGTCGGCCAAAATCGATGGTGGCATCCAGCGCTGCTCGCACCGTTCGTCCCGTGAAAAGTACGTCATCTACCAATACCACGATTTTGCCGTCAATTTCAAAATCGATTTCTGTGGTTCTCACTTTGGGCTGTTTAATTTTTTTGAAAACATCGTCGCGATACATGGTGATATCCAAAATGCCCAAAGGTAATCTTTGTTTTTCGAATTGTTCAATTTTTGCGATAATGCGTTCGGCAAGCGGCACGCCTCGAGTTCTGATTCCCACAATTACCACGTTTTCCACCCCGCGATTGCCCTCCACGATTTCATGGGCCAGGCGTGTGATGGCTTTGTTTAATCCTTCGGAATCGATAATTTGCGTTGATTTGTTCTCTGCCATGAGCGAGCAATCATAAAAAAGCCTTCTGCGAGTGCACGAGAAGGCAGGGTATTCTCAATGAGTTAATTTAAATTCATTAAGTGGTTTGACTCTTAAAATTCGAACAGCATATTACAAAATATTTATTAAATTGTCAAGAAAAATGTGGAAGTTATGGATAAGACCGTAGTTTGAGTGCAAAAAGCATTCGTTCCTGAATAAAATTTGGGAACGAGAGCGATGGACTTAGTGAGATTGGATGGTCTTGCAAACCAAACATATTCCAGAAACGTCACTGCGAAATTCAGGTCTATGAAACGACAGGAGAAAAACGAAAATCAGGATTCAAATCGCGGAAATTAATTTCGAACTTTTAATTCAACATATAATTTTCGGGATTTTTAGCGCGTCGGTCTTTCCAGACTTCGTAATGCAAATGCGGTCCGGTGGCGCGGCCGGTGTTGCCCGAAAGACCGATGACGTCCCAGCGTTTTACTTTCTGGCCTTTTTTGACTTTAATTTTTGATAGATGACCATACAACGTTTTATAGCCGTTACCGTGATTTATGATGACGACTCGGCCGTAGCCGGCATTCAAGCGATATTTTGTGCGTACAAACTCGACTACCCCGGCTGCCGCGGCATAGACTTTCGTGCCATAACGAGCCGTCAAATCAATGCCATTGTGATGTTTAACTCTTTCGACAAAAGGATCTTTTCGAATGCCAAATTTATCCGTAATCCTCCCACCCTGCACCGGACGAATGGAAGGAACATGCTCGATGGTGTTTCGTGTTTGTAAAAATTTATCTTCGATCAACCCCTGTATTTCACTGGCTCTTTTGATTCGATACTCAAGATCATTCAAATACGCATCCATTTTATCAACAGAATAGTCATAATCGATGGGGATGGTGGCAATGGCGAGTTGCTTGTTGTCTTCTGAAAACGAATGAAACATTAAATTGCTGTCAACCGTTGAAGAAGTCAAACCTGCCAGCACTTCTAAATCCTCGGTGTCCTCTTCCAGGCTGTTAATTTTTTTCTGAAGAACTTGGATGTTGTCCTGTAGTTTGGTCACTTGCTCACTCAAATACAAATTGGTTTTTTTCAATTTATTGTTGATATTGTTTTGATTCAGACCATTCGTAATGGTTACAGAGGTCAGGAAAACCGCCCCCATGACCACCGCTGTCAACATAATCATCACGAACAATTTCTGCAAATTGAATTCGAATTGTCGACTTTCGGAATCACCGTTTGAATAAAATATCATTCGCACTTTGTCATGCTTATTCGGTTTTTTAAATTTCATAAGCTTTTACAATTCCTTTAGACTGCGTTACAGTTCATAAGACGAAGTTATTCGAAATTGGAATTCTTTTCAGGGAAATCGTTTCTTAATTATACTTTGCAAAGGGTTGAAATGGATAAAATCGAGCCTCTTTTCTTCCTCTAATTTACGGCTATCGCATGAAACAAACCTGATTCAGTTGTTAAACAAATGCAGGTTACTAAATCAAAACAACTCCTCAATCAGATTGAAATTATAAAATAATGCCGTTTTTTCCAAGTTATAAAAATGTAATAAATCGTCTTAAATTAATACCCCAGCTCAGAATTGTTCAGGAAGGTTTACCCGTTTGACTGATGCCGACGTTTATCATAAAATCCGTTGAGCGGTGTCCTATAACTTCCAAATTGAGTTTAAATCGAGATGGCAGTTGAAATTCAACACCCAGAATTGGGTTGAATTGCAAGCCGCTTTTATAGGTTCCATGCTGAATATTTTGTGTTCCTGTATTGCCTATAATACTAAATATAGTAGTTTTGGTTTCATTTCTTTGAATAATTTTTCCTTGAACACCGGCAATAAACCGCCACTTTCCAAATCGTTTCGCGCTGCCGGCACTGCCTAATACTTCCCGCCAATCGTATTCCAGCACGGATCGTTTCATGACCTCGGAGTTTGAAACGACGCTCAAATCTTCATGAGCGGGCTTTCCCGTAAATCTAAAAACCTGGCCATTCAAAAACAAATAAAATTTTGCGGGTTTGAAATGAAACACTCTAAGAGTCAATCCGGCGCCAAAGGCTAAATGATAATCATCGCGATAGTTGACAGAGGGATTTTCAAGCAAATCAAGATTTATCTTTGCAGCGCCCATTACTGCAAACAGCTCCAGATAGCTAGTTAAACCATAAACGGCTTTCGCTAAAAATCTTGGTGAATCGTTTTCAACTCCCTGAATACTTTTTACCAAATAGCCACCATTAAAGCTGAGAGTCAATTCACCGCGGCTTGCAGAAAAAATGGGACTGCCGACGGGCTGGGCAAAGTTATCCACCGGCACCGCAGACAAAAATATTATAATGAAGCAAGCAAAATATGGCCGCTGAAATGGCATGGTAGATTGGGTTAATTGATATCCAGAAAAATGGGTTGCGATGATTTTATGATGTTGCCGTTTTCACTTTTGACTTCGATGGTGACGGTGGTGACTTTTGCCTGAGCTTCCGGATCGCTGGGATCAATATCGTTTGTGAGTTGTACATGATAGCGAGTCACGCCTGGGTCGCTGGTGATAAAACTGTTCCACGAAAGCTCACCCGCTTTTGATTTCACAATAATTTCTGATCCCGGCACAATCGGGTTGCCGTTGACATCGTAAATTTTAAAGTCGATGCTGGCGGTTTCTCCAGGACTGAGCGTGGTGTCCGACACCTGAATATCAAAAACATCGATGATTCCTGAAAAAACCAGTCCCACCACAGACCAGGCACGCGCCGAGCTGCCGTTTCTATCCAAGCCTTCGGTCACCGCCAGGATGCGTGCGATGCCGTCGTTTTCATCGTAGTTTCCTACTGAATTAAAAACTTCTCCGTGTTCAAAATCCGGAATCGGTCCAGGTATGACATTCGTACTTAAAGTAAAATCGGCATGCGTATCGTTCGGATCAAAAAAAGTGTTGTAAAAACGTGTGATATCCGGATTCGGCTGGCCGGTATGAATCGTGACAGTGGCGACGCCCTGATCGTCCGTAAAAGCCTGTGTGATTACCACCCCGCCGGAGGTGGTTAAATAAACCGCTGTTCCCGCGGGCACGGGATTATTAAATTTGTCCCCAACCACTACGGTTACCGTGGCGCTGTTTACGTTTAGAGGTTCCCAGCCAAATACATTCAACGGCTTCACGCCGACGGTTAAATGGCTGGTTCCCCGGTCGTTGACGTTCTCGATGTAAGGCGGACCTGCATGGATCAGGACTTCGGTGGTGGCGGCGCTCACCCCTGCAATCGGCACCCCCAATTCGTCCGTCACCTGCGCCATGATGCGCACGGCTCCCGAACGAATACCGCTGTTTAAAGAAACTTGCGCCTGGCCATTCAAAGTGGGGATGGGTTCGGTTGAACTTAAAAATTCACCGCCTCCAGGCGACGCAAAAATAGAAAATTTCACAAAGGTACCATCGCGAACCGGATTGTTTTTACTATCCACCACGACGGCAGTGATGGTCAGGGCCTGGTTGCGACCGGAGTCTTTCACACCCAGAGTTTGTGGATCAAAACTCAGTAAAATGCTGTTAGGCGGACCGGGCAACAATTGAATCGACAACTCATCGACCACGCCGCCAACCGAGGCCTTCACGGTGGCAATGCCTGTTACGCTGCTGGTAAATTGCGCGGAGGCCACGCCGGCCACGGTCTGCGCTGTGGAAGTGATTTCGCCCAAATCCGTGGTAAAATCTACTTTGGTGCCATCCCGGACCGCATGACCTACGGCATCAAATACGTGGGCGCGAATATTCAAGCCCGAAATGCCGTTCGCCGGCAAGGACAGCGAATCTGCTGTCACTTTTATTGCGGCTGCTTCACCAACGATGTACTGCACGGTGGTGGTATCAGTCAAATCATCCACCCGTCCGACAATCGTGACCGTATCGGGCTGGATGCTGCTGGTGAGTTTACTGATCGCTACTCCCGACACAGTGGCTTTGTTTGATTCAATGGTGCCCGTGCCATCGACGATTTCGAAAGTTACTTGCGTGCCATCGGGCACAGGATTGTTGTCCTGATCCGTCACCATGGCAGTGATTTTTGCTTCACTCTGATTGTCGGCTACAATGATGGTGGGGGAAGCGGTTAAATTGATAAATGCCGGCAGCGACTGACTGCAGCTCACCTGCACGGTTTCAGTTAATTTGTTTCCTACATTCGCGGTCACGGTTGCCAAACCGGTTTGCAGCGAGCTGGTCAATTCAACCTCTACCACCCCGCTGGAATTGCTGATGGCTGAATTTGGAATGGTGCCCAAATCTGTTCCGAATGTGACCGTTGCACCGGCAATGGCAATATGCGAACGGGCTTCTTTTAAGATACCGGTGATGGTGGCGCGGTTCTTGCCATCGGCGATTAAATTCATGGGCACGGCAGACAGCGTAAATTCGATTCCCTTGAAAAGAACCTGGGTGGAAGCCTGCAGTCCAGAACTCGTGGCGGTAATGTTTGCAGTTAAGTCCTCCCTGCTGGCGGCCGAAGTCAATAAGGCCGTGGCTTTGCCGGCGGAGTCGGTCACCGCCGAAGCCGTGATGCTGCCAACGGAGGTTTGAAACGACACCGAAATGCTTATGAGCGGCTGACCATCCTCTGTCAGCCAGGTGGAATATATTTCTGTCGTGCTGGCGCCGTCTGCCAACAGGCTGTTTTTTTCGGCTTCAAGGGTAATGGAATTCGGTGTGTTATTTTGTATTTCCACATTCAGTACTTGCGTTTGGTTACCCTGATAGATGCCTTTGATGGTGGCGGTACCGGTTTGAGCGGGCGCCCGGAAGGTGGTCACCGCCAGGCCGGAGTCGTTGGTGGTACTGGAAGACGGTGAGATGTTGCCGAGATTCGAGGTAAATTGCACGGTATCGCCGGCAACCGGCTGACCATCCTGGTCCACTAATTTTGCATAAATGGTGGCGCTGTCACCCGGCGCCAGAACCGCGGGTCGGCTCTGTAAGCTAATCAAAAAAATCAGACTTTCCTGTGAATGGTCCTCCGGATCGAGAGGGGGATTTTTTGAACAAACCCAGCTTCCGAAACCATTTAACAGAATGATAATCATTATTGGATTTATCAAACGAGTTGAATGAATCTTCATATTTTCATCAAGTTTTGGCTCCAAAGAATATTCATGATCTATCTTCAGCCATTATGAAGAATATGCATTCCAGAAGTTGATTAAAGGTTTAGACCACAATAATCTATCGTCATCATTCAGCAGAAGTTAAAATTCTATGATCGATTTTGATTCTATCAAAACTCAGGATTGTCATGGGCACGGGGACTCAAAGTCGTACAAATCACACCCATATCAAATTTCACTCGATTGAAATTGGAATTTAATTTTTCCAGGTGGTATGAAATAATTGAATACGTATAAAAATAATGGGTGCAGGTTCCATTTAACGTAGTTCGTTGTTGTTAAACAGGCTGAATATGTCACCCCTTCGGGGTTTGGTCTGCAATCCCGAAGGGATGTCATGATTATAAATAATGCCCGTCCAATGATTCTAACCCGAAGGGGTGTGATATTCCATCATCAAATTGCGTAAAATGGAACCTGCACCCTAAATAATTAAAGTGATTATTACAATTCACGCCATAAAACAACTTCTCGGTTGCCATTCAAATTTTCATAATTTTCAAATGCTCTCATGTATTCCGAATTATATCGAACGGTAATGTGATTACCTGTGCCATCAACATCGCCATTGGCAACAATGCCGCCGGTGACAGAACTTTGCGTTGGCGAGCCGCCACCATGAATAACGATATTATTAGGATTAACCATATATAAAACGCCTTCAACTCGAGAAGATCCATCCAATTTGATGTCGCCTTCGACTATAAAAATTCCATAAACCGTTCGTCCACCACGCACACGCAAATCTCCTTGAACATAAGTCACGTTTGGCGTGGTGCCACTAAAATAAAAGTTGAAATTTGGATAACCATGAGCTGGAGTAAACTCCAATCCTGATTCTACATGATTTTGTGAGGTTGCTAAATTGATCAAAGCTTGATCATCTATATCAGGCAGAGACGCCATATTTTCGACCATTAATGTGGGAGCCGGATCCCCATTTTCATCCAAAGTTGTAACATTGGTTACTTCGCCAGTAGAAGATATTGCAAAATCTCCAACAGGAGGTCGATAATTAATCTGTACTTGAATCGATTTTACTACCTCGTTTAACTTGCCAGTCGAAGTTAACTCCAACAAACCTCCCTCATCTTCTAACACAATAGTAAAAGTTCCACCTAATACAGAAACCGATTCGGAGTAGGGAGCGCCTTGACCTTGAAACACTCTTTTTATGCCGTATTCGATACCGGCTTCAGCAATAAAATGTGTTTGAACGCTTTGCAGAAATTTTAGGGACATACGGCTGTCGATAGTCATGGCGGAGTAACTAACCACACCTAAAGTTGTAAATAATAAAATGATAAAGAATATAAATGCCACGGAAATCCCGCCGCGCTCAAATTTTATCATTTGGTTTGAACGGTATGCAACTAAGCTCAGTTTTATCATGACAACAAAAAAGTACTTTAATTTGAATTAATTTACTGATTTACCAATTAGAGTTTAACCGAAAAGTGGTTACTTACCATTCCTTCGAAAACAGGAATCTATTCAAAAGAGCAGCTTATAGATTTGAGAATTCTCGGCCACGACATTTATAAAATAGTGGTTTTGGAGTATGCATTTATTAATATTCGGTCAACCAGGTTGTGAGTGTAATATCAGATATTTCACTGTTTGATACGCTGACTTGAACCAAAGCATAACGAACACCATTTTGTATTTTTCCAGTTGTATCAATAACCACACTTCTGGTATAGTCGTTAGAAGGTATATCACTTTGGTAGGTACCGGGAGTCACAACCCAATTGAAGCCCCGCAATGGATTTTGCTTGTCTGCTATGATTTCATCCATTTTCTCTTGAGCATAAATTACTGCTTTTGAAATTATCACAGATCTTTGACTATTATCCAGTACCGACGATAGTAAACGCATAAGTGAAGGAATTGCTATGGCCAATACCACTATTATCAGCACCACTTCAATGAGCGTAAACCCACGACTATTTTTTATTTTTTTCTTATCAAGAAAATTTCTTAAAGGATTAAACATTTTGATTTCATTGGGGTGACTAAAATTTTTATTGAAATTGTGAAAAGTTCCAGGCCTTCATTCAAAATAGGGCTCGAAGAAAATTATGGGTTTGTAGATAGTATCGGTAAAATGTTACAAAATATTTAGAAAATTCTCCATATAAGATAAAGTGTTTACAGAAATTTACCGATTTAACAGTAGATAACGATGATTACATCCACATCAATAAATCACATACTCGTTTTTCTCTGTTCCATATAGCATTTACCGGAGAGACTCCAATGATGAAAACGCGAACCTGTTATCAATTCAGCAAAGTCATTATTTTTGTCATTCTATTCATTCTGAATTCAGCTATTGCATCCGACCCAAACGATGTTTATTGGGACGACCGATTCAATTCATTAGGCGTAAATGGAACCGTGCTGGCCATGGCTGTCAATGGTACGGATTTGTACATCGGTGGCAGTTTCACCATGGTTGGCAGTGTGGCAGCAAATAATATAGCCAAATGGGATGGGACTAATTGGACCTCCATCGGCAGCGGAGTAAACAATGGCACAAATGGTAATGTAAATGCCATTGCTGCAAACGGCAGCAATATCTATGTGGGCGGTAGTTTCAGCACAGCGGGCGGGGTTAGCGTGAACAATGTTGCCCTTTGGAATGGCAGTAATTGGTCGGGATTAAGTTCGGGCATCAGTAATGGCGATATTCGCGCCATTGTTATTCACAATAACGATGTGTACGTTGGCGGTATCTTTTCATCCATTGATGGAGTAGCCACCAATAATATCGCGAAATGGAATGGCAGCGCCTGGTCACCATTAGATGATGGACAAGGTAATGGAGTCAATGGCCCGGTTTATGCGATTGCAGTCAAAGACAACATCATCTACACCGGAGGAAGTTTCACCACCGCAGGTGGTAATAGTACAGATAATATCGCTTCCTGGAATATTGCCACCAGTACCTGGTCAGCATTAGGCAGCGGCACAAACCTTGATGTCAATGCGATTGTATCCCTTGGAAGTGACCTCTTTGCCGGCGGGACTTTTACCACCGTTGGTGGCGTTAGCGCCAAAAAAATTGCCCGGTGGGATGGCAGCAACTGGAATGCCTTAGCAAATGAAATAAGCGGTGGCGACGTCAATGCTATGACCGTGGTTGGAAGTGAGCTTTTCATTGCAGGGAGTTTCGCTGCAGTTGGGAATTTGAGCGCCAATAAAATAGCCAGATGGAACGGCAGCAATTGGTCGGCCCTGGGCAGCGGAATAGACGGCGGCTTAGTGTTCGCCACTGCCAACATTGTAAACGACATTTTTGTTGGGGGCAGTTTTACCACAGCCGGCGGAAAACCTTCAAACAAATTCGCACGGTGGAATGATGAAAATGGTCCCGTGCCAATAGAGCTGCTTTCTTTCAGCGGCGAACTAACGCAAGGGAATCGAATTGAACTTAAATGGGCCACTGCAACTGAACAAAATAATTATGGCTTTGACATTGAGAGAAAGGTATGTGAATCGGTTGCATTTTTAGCGGATGGGGCTAATAAACCGCATCCCTGCACTGACCATTGGGCAAAAATAGGATTTATACCAGGAAACGGCACAACAGTAGAAACGCATCATTATCAATATGTTGACAATCTCAGCTCACTCAATCTTGGTATACCCACAACCGTCAAGTATCGCCTGAAACAAATAGATCTGGATGGTAAAATCGAATATCATGGCGCCATTGAGGTTAAGATTGCTGAATTGCCAGATAAAATATTCCTGCTCCAAAATTATCCGAATCCCTTCAATCCTCAAACTACCATTGAGTTTGCCTTACCCAAAGATGGGTTCACTTCTTTGAAAATATACAACATTTCAGGACAAGAGGTACAAACTTTAGTCGATAAATTCTTAAATGCAGGTGTGGTATATAAGACAAACTTTCAAGGCAGCAATCTTCCCAGTGGGTTCTACTTTTACATATTAACCACTAGTAATCCACCATGGACCATCAAAAAGAGAATGCTGCTAATAAAATAGTGACAAATGAAAACTTTCTGATTTTCAAGCTTTAACTTGCGCTTTCGAAGCCTGAGAGCTGAACTCCAGATAGGTTCATTTGGTCTGATTCGAAATAAGGACAAATTTCCTGCGAAAATTATCATTGCCATCCCAGGTAGAACATAATGATACTCATAATCAGCAGAAATATTCCTGACCAATATCTATGTGCAACCGTACCGTGATCTGTAAAAATCAATTTATTGCCCATTTCACTGATTTTGATAATAAATTTAGGCGTAAAAAAGAACAGCACACTAAAAATAAAAAATATCGATCCGAATATGATAAAAATGAACATGTTCCACCTCGAATTCTTCCTTGAAATTGATTACGTCAACGTTTCATTATCTACATTATTTCGATCTAAAAATTTCTTGGTTTAACTTTGGTATTAAGAGTCAATAACTGCCCGTTACCAAGCGAAGTAGTCAGGCTTATTGAAATAGAAAAGATATCAGTGGGATCGTTTACAGGTGTAGTTAATTTAGCGCCAAATGCATCAAAATAATTGAATTCAAAATCATTTACTGAGTTTATTAATTTGTCACCATTCCTTAAAATCAGCGAATTAGAATAGGAATACGCTATTACATTATCATCTACATCATCGAAAACAATCGCCTCCTCTGACGCTTGATAAATGCTATCTGGCGCGGCAATCTGTCGAATATCTCTGGCAAGCATTTCCAGGGCTTTCCGTGAAGTTTGCAACACATCCGTTTGATTGAGTACTTTGTCGTACATATTGATTTCATAGAAAATTACATCGCTAACAAACACAGCTATGACACCCACCAACACCATCACTACCACGACTTCCAACAGCGTCAGCCCTTCTTCAGAATGGAACTTCAAAGCTCTGTCTTTATAAATCTTCAATTTCTAAAAACCCGGTATTTGCCGATATTTTTATTCTTTTCGCGCTATTTAGCGTCACAACCGTTAATTGTCCCGTGAAAGTATTGCCCGCATTTAATGGCATGCCACTAGTATTAAAATCCAATCGACCGGATGAAAAATCTGTCCCCGTTATTTGCACTTCACTAAAATCTCCTGTACCTAATTGGACGATAAAATCATCCTCTCCAACAGGCTGTTGGATGTAAGATCCATCATCCCATTTTAGATAATAGCGATTATTGGACTGGTCAATATATACTCGTGTTCCCTTGCCTTCTGTAGCAGCCAACTGTTGTGCATATCCGATATCGATTTTTAACTTTTGCACCAATGCTCCATATTGTAAACTGGCATTTGACTGATTGAAGTTCACGGCAACAATCGCTGATAAAATTCCAACTATGACGATTACAACAATTAACTCGATCAGTGAAAAACCAGCCTGCCGCTTTAAAAACCTCAATTGTATTCTGTGTATTCTCATTCAAATTTACTAATAAAAGACAAAGGGAAGCCACAGTAAAACGGCTTCCCTTGATTTCAGGTACTCCTGATTGTAAGGCGTTAAGTCACGGCTACCGCGCATGTGCAGACAAACTGTTGGGGCAGCTTGCGGTTCCATTGGTGCTGTTGTAGGAAATCTGGTCGCCGTCTTCCGGGCAAGTGGGAATGGCGCCGCCTTTGAACATGGCCGTGGAAAGAGAAGTCGGGTATCTCGGGTTGCCAGCAATGGCGCTGTCCGCATACGCCACGGAAGCGGCCGCCTCCACCGAAGCCTGGTTGGCTTTACATTGTGAAGCTTCTGCGCTGTCGCTCAGGTTCACAAATTGCGGCACAGCGATGGCGGATAAGATTCCAATAATCACGATGACCATGATCAACTCAATTAGAGTAAAACCACCTTGATTGCTCATATCAATACCTCCAAATAAGTTAAAATAAGTTAACTTGTTAATTTTCATTGTTTTCTGACTACTTATGCAAGCTGTGTGCCAAAATTGAAACGCATTTTTATCAACCACTCTACTAATTGATATTAAAAGGCTTAGACCCTTAATTTCTTTGAGATTAAATTAGGTACAGGTGGTCGATCTTTGTGCCATTATGGAATATTTTTACCACTTAACGGAATGATATTCCTACTAAATAGCTGTTTTTTATTAATCAAATTTCATAAATGTTTCATTTCGGCATGCTGTTCCGGTTCGAAAATTGGCGTCGAACCCGCTTTTTTCAAAAAAAAACACCTGAGTCATTATGAAAACTATTGAGCCAGCTTGGTAAGATCCCACATGGGCAGAAAAATTGCCAGAGCCAAAAACAGGACGATGACACCCACACCCACCGTTAGAACAGGCTCAATCATGGAAGTCAGATTTTTCACGGCGTAGTCCACTTCGGTGTCGTAGTGCCGGGAAACATTCACCATCATGTCATCCAGGGCGCCCGATTGCTCGCCGATGGCGATCATTTTCACCACCAACGGAGGAAAAATTTTACCTTTGCTGAGCGGAGCCGCCAGCCCCTCACCCTGCATAATGCCAATCGCGGCTTTTTCAATTTCTTTACCCACCACCCGGTTGCCTACGGTTTTAGCGGCAATATCCAAGGTCTGCAGGATGGGCAGCCCACTTTTGTTCAGGGTCTCAAACATGCGCGTAAATCGGGACATGGCGGTCTTTAAATTCAGCGGTCCAAAAATCGGGGCAGTTATTTTAAAATTATCCCACTGGTAGGCGCCTTTTTCGGTTTGGATGTACTTATAAAACGCGAAAGTTGCCAGGGCGAGAAACGCGAGAATCACATACCAGTAATTGGCCAACAAAGAGTACGAGCCCAACAGCATTCTCGTCGGCAGCGGCAATTCCACGCCCAGCTTTTCAAACATGTTTTTAAATTTAGGTACCACTAACATCATCAAGGTGATCATGGCGATGATCAGGGCGACCACAACGATGAGAGGATAGCGCATGGCGGATTTCACCCGCGAGCTGGTTTCCTCCTCATGCTCCATCAACTGTGCCAACCTCTCGAGAACATCATCCAGTGCGCCGCCCATTTCACCCGCTTTTATGGAGTTGACGTAAATATTCGAAAAGACTTTGGGATGTTTAGCCAGCGCCTCTGAAAAACTGGCGCCGCTTTCGATATCCACAAACAAAGCCTGAATGACTTCTTTCATCTGCTCGTTGCTGGCCTGTTCGTTTAGCGCTTCCAGGCAGGAAAGCAGCGGTACGCCGGCTTTGAGCAAAGTGACCAATTGTTTGGTAAAAACGATGATTTCATTTTGTTTGATTTTATTGCCGGTCAGTCGAATTTGAAAATTCGAGATATTTTTTTGAGATCGTATTTCGATCGGTAAGTAGCCGAGTTTTTGCAATTTTTCGGCCACGTCACCCGGATTGCTCCCTTCCATGACATCGACAATTTCTTCGCCGTGCTCGGAATAAGCCTTGTATTCGAAAGTTGGCATAGGAGAAAACTACCGCTGACTTTGTCCACTACTTTTACAATGCGGTGGAACGTTTTTTTCAATGTGTATCATTTGCGCAAACTTATGCGATACTTTTGGAGCTTACGATACAAGGTGGTTCGGCCGATGCCCAATTCAGCCGCGGCAGTGGACATGTTGTAATTTGTCAAACGCAACGCCTGCATCAACACTTCCTTCTCTAATTCTCTGATGGGGGTAATGGTTTTGGTCATGGCTACGACCTGTTTTAAATCGATGTAGGTGTCGCTGCTGATCAAATCATCTTTAAATGAGGTGATGGTTATGGGAAGGTGTTCTGGCGACAACACGCCATTTGTGGTGTTTAGAAAAGACCGTTCCAGCACATTTTCCAATTCTCGGACATTGCCAGGCCAATCGTAATTCATTAAATATTCCAGGGTGCGCGGAGAAATGGCTTTGATTTTTCTTTTATTATTGCAATTAAATTTCTCAAGTATGCAGGCGGTCAAAGCGGGGATATCTTCTTTTCTTTCTCGCAACGGCGGCACAAAAATGGGATACACACTGATTCGGTAATATAAATCTTCTCTGAAATTTCCACGCCGCATCTCTTCTTCCAAATTTTTGTTGGTTGCCGAAAGCACCCGCACGTTCACCTCTACGGTTTCATTTCCTCCCACGCGTTGAAACTTACGTTCTTGCAAAATACGCAAAATTTTTATTTGGGTTGAATTTGGCATGTCGCCAATTTCATCTAAAAACAACGTACCGCCATCTGCTTGTTCAAACTTTCCAATTCGACGGTTTACCGCCCCGGTAAATGCCCCCTTTTCATGCCCGAACAGCTCACTTTCTAATAAGGTTTCCGGGATAGCAGCACAATTGACCGCCACGAACGGTTTGTCTTTTCTCGGCCCGTTGAAATGAATCGCCTTCGCCAGCAGCTCTTTACCGGTGCCACTTTCGCCGCGGATTGAAACGGTGACACTGGTATCCACCACGCGCCTAATGCTTTTGAATACGTCCTGCATTTTGTTGCTGTGGCCAATCAGCTTGTCGAAGCCGTACCTTTCGTTCAGTTGACCCTTCAGCCGCGAGATTTCTCTACGAAGCTCTTTGGTCACCAGAGCATTCTTGATGGAAATTTCCAGTTTGTCCCACTCCAGCGGTTTGGGGAAATAATCGTAAGCGCCCATTTTCAAGGCCTCCACCACCATGCTGACGCGGCTGTCGCCGGTCAAAATAATCACTGGCAATCCAGGATCGATGTTTTTAATCCGTTTCAACGTCTCCAGACCGCTGATCAGAGGCATGTACAAGTCCAGAATAACCAAATCGTAAGGCCTCAAACTCAACATTTGTAATGCTTCGTAACCTGAGGAGGTCGTATCTACATTGAAATCGTGTCGCTTTAAAATATCGCTCAAGGTACCGGTAAATTCAACTTCATCATCGACGGCTAAAATGGAGGTGGTGTTCGACATATTTTCTCTTTCAATTTAATTTCTCAAAACATTTAACCTGTATTCAAACATCGTTGTGAATAAATATCGACAGCTTTTTTTTTATTATTAAATTCATGTTACATTTTTTTGCTAATCCATGTTGGTGACCCGAAACACTTCTTCCAGCGAAGTGAGGCCTCTGATGACTTTTATCAACCCGTCTTGACGCAAACTGTGCATACCTTGTCTCAAGGCCGCCTGTTTGATGCGATCGGTCGCAGCATTTTGAAGCGCCAGTTCGCGGATTTCTTCATTGATCTGCATAACTTCGTAGATACCATGCCGGCCGCGGTATCCGGTCTCATTACAATTGTTACAACCCACACTCTTGTAGAAAATAGGCGGTTCCTGACGCTTCCGTGACTGCAATCCCAATTTCGAGAGCAGCGCGGCGTTGGGCTGGTAGGGTTTTCTGCAGTCACTGCACAGTTTTCTGACCAACCGCTGGGCTATGATGCCGATGGCGGCTGACGCCGTCAAAAACGGTTCCACTCCCATTTCCGTCAATCTCGTCAAGCCGCCGGGGGCGTCGTTGGTGTGAATCGTAGATAGAACTAAATGGCCGGTTAAAGCGGACTCCACCGCAATCCTGGCAGTTTCCGCATCCCGGATCTCTCCCACCATGATCACGTCCGGGTCCTGCCGCAAAATAGAACGCAAGCCAGATGCGAAAGTCAAGCCAGCTTTGACATTCACCTGCGATTGCCGTATTCTGCGCAAACGATATTCCACAGGATCTTCAATGGTGATGATATTTTTATCGACTGTGTTAATGGACTGTAACGCCGTGTACAACGTGGTGGTTTTCCCGCTGCCCGTAGGTCCACTCACCAACAGCACACCGTAAGAGCTGGACAGCATTTCCTTAAAGCGTTTAAAAGCTTCGGGCTCAAGTCCAAGCTGCTCCAGGTTGAGCTCCAGATTCGATTTATCCAGAATGCGCAAAACCACGTTTTCCCCGTAAACCGTGGGTAAAGTGGAAACGCGAATATCGATATCCCGGCCACTAATGGCGACCTGAAAACGCCCGTCTTGTGGAATGCGGTTTTCCGCGATGTCGAGGCTGGCCAGTATTTTTATGCGAGAAATAATCGCCGCTTGCAGGTGTTTGGGCGGGTTCAATTTTTCATGTAAGATACCATCAATACGATAGCGGATCTGCAGAGACTTTTCTTCGGGTTCGATGTGAATGTCGCTGGCACGATAGCGTATGCCCTGAGAGATGATCAAATTTACCAGCTTCACCACGGGCGCATCTGCGCTGAGCTGTTTTAGTTTTTCAGCGGAAGTAATTTCCTCTTCCTCTGGCTTTTCAAATTCGATCTCCTGAATCACCTCCGCGATGGAACTATCATCCGCGTCGGAGATGCCATAATATTTTTCAATGGCAAAATGGATGTCGCTTTCCAGGCACACCGCTGGTTCAATTTCTGAACCGCACTCACGGTGCAAGGTGTCAATGATGCGCACATCACCGGGATTGGCCATGGCCACGGTTAAGCTGTTTTCAATTTTGAATACCGGGAATATTTTGTACTGCAAAGCGAATTCTTTTGGAATGATTTCTAACACATCCGGGTCGATGCTGTAGTCTTTGAGATCGATGAATGGCAAATTAAGATAGTCGGCCAGACATACATAAACCGATTCGGCGTCAGCAAAACCGTTCTCTATGACGATGTTTGCCAGCTCATCATCGTGATGCTGTTTGTGGTTTAGGGCCGCTTCTAACTGGTTTCGATTGATGATTTCATTGCTGACTAATAATTGTCCAAATTTTTTATCTTCTTCTTTAATCAATGCGGTTTCAAATTTCAAAAGTGCACAAAATCCCGATCACCGACACAACGCCGAGGCAGATTAACCGGTACTGATTTTTTCGACTCGTTCAGTTTGAAACTTCTGTGCTTAAATATTTTCTGATGAGTTTAAGCAAAGTTCCTTTTTGATCCGATTTATACACATACTCTTCCGCACCGGTGGCGCGTCCGGTTTGTTCATTATCTTTTGTTTCACGTGAGCTGAGCATGATGATGGGAATGTGCTTATATTTAGCGTCGAATTTTAGCAATCGGCACACTTTAAAACCGTTCATCTTGGGTAGCATCACATCCAGAATGATCAGGTCGGGATTTTCTCTGCGAGCCAAATTCAAACCCGATTGACCATCGTAAGCCGCGATTACTTCATAACCCAGCGCATTTAATCGCATGGTCAGAATTTCAACGATGTTGATATAATCTTCAATGATTAAAATTTTTTTTTTCAATTGATTTATAATGGAATTATAAAATAAAAGGTACTGCCTTTTCCTTCCTCACTTTCTGCCCAGATTTCTCCTCCCATGGATTCAATTATCTGTTTTGAAATGCTCAGACCTAATCCATAACCCTGTCGGCATTCCTCGGAACCGTTAGCAACTTGCACAAATTTTTTGAAAATATTTTCCAATTCAGAAGCGGGAATGCCCACACCGGTATCTTTGATGCTGCAAACAACTCTTCCATCCTGCACTTTTGCATCTACGCCAATGGTTCCGCCCGGACGGGTGTATTTAAGACTATTTTCAATCAAATTGGTGAGAACCTGCTGCAACCGATCGCGGTGACCCTTGATGGTAGGCATGCCCTTAGGAATGTTATTTTTTAATGTGATATTCTTCGACCTGGCAAAGGATTTATTCGATTCAAAAACCTTATTCACCATCAAGCCCAGGGAAATTTCATTGCGGCGATCCAGAAATTGCTCTTTATCAATAAAACGAGACAAGTCGAGAATATCCGAGATCAACCGTTTCAAGTAATCAATGTCATCTTTAATAATTCGCAGGCAATGAAGCTGCTGGCGGTTGAGATCGCCAAAATCCTTGTCCATCAAAAGCTCGATAGAGCCAAGGATGGAATTTAACGGAGTTTTGATTTCGTGACTGGCCACGGTTAAAGTCGAGCGCATGTGATCGCTTTGCCAGTTTTTCGTGACGTCCCGAATGACGATCATCCAGCCGAAAGACTTTTTGTGAAAACTATGAAGCTTTTCGATGTGAATGCCCAGCAACGGCGCGGTTTTGGAGCTGCCTCGAACCACTTTATTTAATTCGAAAATGCCCTGCTCTTCCGCTTCATCCAAAAAGTCACTGAGAAATTCATAACCCAGCACCGAAAGCGGTTGTCCAGCAAATTCCTTTTCCATGGCAAGATCCAATATCTGTTTGGCAGAGCGATTGATGGATTGAATCGTCCGTTTGGAGTCGCAGTGAATCACCCCATCGATGACATTGGAAATCATCAACTGAATTTTTTCTTTCTGGTGTGCGTTCAAATACCAGAGGTGTCTTAATGCCCGGGGAAAGTTTTTCGAGAACTGTTTTATAAAATTAATTTTTCGAAGCGCAATCGAACGGTCAAAACTTCCCACAAATAAATGCCCGATCTGGGAGTCCTGAACGCAAATTGGCAGAACCATATTTTGCTGAAGCTTCAGTTTGTCGCCATCGAAATCATATTTTTCCTCCGCAATTCCGTTAACCACACATTTGAATTCTGTAAGCGAATGCACCTCCTGAGATGTCTCAGAAAGTGCCCTGCGAATCTTTGTTTTTATGCTTTGCAGATCTTTTGCCGATATGGCCTGGCTGGTTTTAATTCTGATCTCCTGGCTGCGGACCGCAAACGTGGCCACGCATAAATTATTTCCGCTTAAATCCACAAGCGCTTCCCGGGAAATGGTAAACAATTCTTTAATGATTTCCTGGAGCTGCGTTGGCTCTAACACAGATTTTGGAATATCAACTTTGACGACGTCTATGGTTTTTTTGCTCATTTGATTTCATTACTCATCTAAAATGATTTGTTGTCATCGGCACAAGGGTATTCATCATGATGCAGAATTGGCCGATGATACTTGTGGCTCAGTTTTCATCCAGCAGACGCCTTGGATCTGTCCGCATTAAAAGCGAGTTATTTTTACTGAGAAACCGACCACTCTATCGCATTGACTAAGTTACCATCTAATTTAGTACAATTTATTAGTAAATTATTCGATCGATTAGGTTAAAATATACATGGTACAATTTTGTACCAAAACAAATTATCAGGACTGTCCCTAATGAAATAAACGGACCGAATGGAATGGTATGACCCATTTTTAGCCTGCCAGAAATCAATCCAATGGCGATAACTGGCAACGCAAGAAAAAAGGCAAAAAACAGTGCAACGACCACTGTGGGCCCGATAAACGATCCGATCATAGCCGCCAGCTTAACGTCACCGGCGCCCATACTATCCTGTTTGAAAAGGATTTTTCCAGCATACCCCACCAACCAGAGAAACCCGCCGCCCATGAATAGACCGAGTATGGCCTGCAGCGGCGAAATGGTGTTGAATATCAGAGCCAGCGCCAGTCCCATGGCTATTCCGGGAAAGGTCAATACATTCAAAATCAGTTTGTGGTTTAAATCGATCAAACTGATGGTGATCAGCAACAGAATCAAAAACGTGTGCTGCCAGAAAAGCGTCGTCCAGCCAAACTGTTGCCAAACCAGAATTAACAGCAAAGCGGTGACGAGTTCTACCAGCGGGTAAGTGACAGAAATTTTGGTTTTGCAATTGGAACATTTCCCACCGAGCAGAATATAGCTGAGAAGCGGGATGTTTTTCCAGATTGGAATGGGGTACTTGCAATAAGGGCAATGTGAATTGGGCCAAACAATGGATTCCTTGCGCGGAAGTCGATAAATACAGACGTTTAAAAAACTGCCCAGAATCGTTCCAAATAAAACGAGCATGCTCATTTGAAGAGATAACATTTTCAAACCTGCGAAACATTCGATGATTGTACACGCTGTACGGCGCTGCTCAAAGTAAAACCCTGATCTAGATAATCTTTGATCCGGCGTAAGGTTTGCACATCTTTGGCAGAATATCTTTTGAATTCTCTTGATCCCATGGTGATCATTCTAGGTTTGACGATGCCTTTCAATTCCCAATAGTAAAGTTGCCGCAAACTAATTTTCAATTTACGCGTCACTTCCGAACTGCTAAGCCAGATAATATTTTCCATCATTCATTCCTCTAATTTATGAACACTTATTTCTAAAAATACATCGGCATTTGACCATTAAACATTAACCATAACTGATTGTAATTGATTGCTTCGAAACCCCTCTGCGACCATTATACCATTATCTCAGAGAAGGTCATTCGGGAGGAGCCCTTCGTCGTTGCTCAAAGCCGGTCCAGAGTCTCGCGAAGGGATAAATTCTGCGACGGAAAAATCTCTTGACTACCTTTCTTTATTTAATCTATCAAGCTCAGTCGTGGTAGATTCTTCGCTCTACCCACCATTCAAAATATCAAAAGGTAGAATTTTAATTCGTTTTGGCTTAAAGTGATTAAGGTGGGTTTTTGAGGTCGGTGGTTAACGAAAGCCAGCAAGACAAATTTCACTTTGACTTTTGCGGTTGAAAAAAGCCTGACCGAAGGTGTCGCGATCAGGCTTTTTTCAAACAAAATACTTTTCAGGCGTTTTACTTTTACGGCCAGGAAAACGTTTTATTGAACACATCAACTTTAAAGGCTTTGGCCTCCTGAGCAAAAGAGTCGTACTGCCGCCACTCCACCGAATGAAATTTGACCGTAACTCTTTTGCTCTTATCATCTTTTTCATAATCCTTTTTCCAACTAATACGACGACTCAAGAAATCATATTTCATATCATAGGTTCGATAGCTACCACCGGGCTCACGATAACGATGGTAGCCGGCAATCGTGATGGCAGGCCAGCCGCTGTTTAAACTTAATTCCACACCATCGGCATCGGTTGGACTGCTGCAAGAAGTCAGTAAAATGGATTGTGAGAAACACATTGTCGAAAACAAAATAAGAGCTAACTTTTTCATGGTTCCGTCTCCTTTTAGTTTAACCTGTGTTGTATAAATCAAGAATTCGGTTTCTTAAGTAGTAGTGCGATTCCTTATTATCATGGCAGTCATTGCGAGGAGTGTAACGACGAAGCAATCTCCTGATATTCAGCAAGTTAGGAGATTGCTTCGCTGCGCTCGCAATGACAATTTGTTGTAACATTAATTAGGAAACGTTCTAGTAGTATCTGACCGAAAAATAAAGAAATCAAAGAGGACGATGTCATTGCGAACGACGAAGGACCGAAGCAATCTCCGTCTTAAGCACGGCAGGAGATTGCGTCGTCCCGCACACACCGCTGGACTCGCAATGACCGGGCGTTGGGGAGAGTTTCCGTTCAGACACTAAGTAAGCAACGATGTCAAACCTCAAAGCCGGCTTGATTAATCATATCCAGCATCAACCCCCGACAGCGATGAATTTGACTATAAATCGTATTGATTTTTATCCGCTTCTTTTTTTGGACTTTCATATATTCTTTAATTCGTCCATGCAACAAAACACGAGCAATTTTCTGGTAGCGGTCGGGCAGCTTTTTCACCGACTTAGCGATCGCCTGTTGCAATTCCTGAATTTGCAAAGCCGTCTCGAAATTGACTTCATTGTACATTTGCGCAAACGGCAAGGATTCAAAGTCTAAATGACAGATAATCCTATTCTGTACTTTTTGCCGGCGGTAGTAAACGCCGATTTTGTTTCTGGCTACTTTCATCACCCACGGAAAAAAGCCATAGGAAAAATTCGCATCTTTGTAATTTTCAAAAACAAAAAGATCAATTTCAGCGGCTAAATCCTCGACGTCTTTCTGGCACTCAGTGGGATGTTTATAAAAACTACGTACACGGTTTTTTACGAGTTTCATAATTCGCTCGTGAAGAAGTTTGAACAGCTCGTTTTCAGCTTTGGTGTCCCCCAAACGAGCCGTAGCGAAAAGAGCCTCAATGATTATCAAATGTTGCATAGTGGTCTCCTTTATGGTTAGTTTTAAAATTGGGTTGTGCTGCAAGCAGTGCCTGGTCGCTAGCGATTTACAAAAGACTCATCGACTTTCAATTTCGATAGACCCGCTGCCCGTTAAAAACTACCACAAAGTTTTTTAGCCTGCATGATTCATAAACTTCCGCCAAAAAGGCGCGAAGTCACAAAGAATAAATA
>JBHHXN010000053.1:0-30172 GCA_046757025.1 bacterium | reverse complement strand
CAGCAGCGGCCAGGCTTATCTCTCGTGCTGGATTCCCACGCAGTATGCGGAAGCAATTTAATGTATTTACACTCAGGAAGGTTCATCATGCTTGAAATTTTAACGAAGTACCCTGTTGTTATCGAGATACCGGTTGCCTGGGGCGAAATGGACGCGTTCCAACACGTGAACAATATCGTGTATTTTCGATATTTTGAAAGTGTCCGCATCGCTTATTTTGAAAAAATTAAATATATGGATATCATGCAGCAAACCGGCATAGGACCGATTTTAGCTTCCACTCGCTGCAAATTCATATTTCCCTTGTCTTATCCCGACCGGGTTTATGCTTGTGCAAGAGCAGCAAATGTCGAATCTGATCGATTTTTTATGGAGTATTGCATCATCAGTCAGAACAGGCAAAAAATCGCCGCAGAAGGAGAAGGCACCATCGTTTCTTTCAACTACCAAGAAAACAGAAAAGCATCGCTGCCTGCTGAAATTAAAAATCGCATTTTAGAACTGGAGAAGCTCAAAAAATAATTACAGCAGAGTTGAAGCGAAGTAATCAACTCACCAAATCAATTTTCAAATTGCAAATAAAAGGAGTTTTACTTTTGAGTGTTAAAAATCCCAAATATCCGCAAACCTATGAAAAATACCGCCACGATGAATTGCTGTCGGTTTATGCAGCCGCTCCGGAAAGGCTGCGGCAAGCTGTGGAGGGGTTAACCGAGTCCGAGCTCAAAATGCGACCGGTGCCCGACAAATGGTGCATTCAGGAGCTGGTCATCCACCTGGCGGATGCCGAAATTATGGGCGCTGCCCGCATCAAACAAACTTATGCCGAACCGGGCTGTACATTTTCGGTTTACGATCAAGATGCCTGGGCCAAAGCCTTGAATTACCGGGAGCTCAACAGCAAATCGTTCTACAGCTACCTGATTTTGTTCGATAGCGTGCGACTCAACAACAGCAAGTTATTTCAACAGGCCAACTCCGAGGACTGGCAGAAAAGCGGCTGCCATCCCGAATGGGGACTCTTGACGCTGAGAAACCTGCTGGAAATGTATGCCGACCACGGCGAACGCCACCTCAGTCAAATCTTAACCCTGCGCCGGTTTCTGAAAAAACCGCTGGCTCTACCGCGGCTTCTGGAAGAACGGCTCTACTAAATACGGAGTAACGATTCTTGAACAAGGGCACGACACAGAGACCACTTCTCTATCCGGCCTTCGACTCACCCGCTTTAGCCAACCGCTACGAGATTATTTTCGCGGGAATGATGGCGGTGTTCGTGACGTTTGTGATTTTGACCAACACCGTCGGGGTAAAACTGTTCACCATTTACGGTCGTACCTTACCCGTGAGCATCATCTGGTACCCTTTGACGTTTCTGGTTACGGACATTGTTTCGGAAATGTATGGCGCCAGGCGGGCGCGCTTTCTGGTCATTATGGGATTCTGCATGAGCGTGATTTTGTTGCTGTTTTCTTTGATCGGCATCGCGCTGCCCGTGGCCCGTTTTTATCCCCTACAGAAGGATTACACCAACATCTTTGGCCCCATCTGGCGGCTGCTCTTTGGCTCCATGGCTGCCTACCTTTTGGCACAGCTCATCGATGTGCGCCTGTTTCATTTCTGGAAACGCCAGACAAAAGGCAAACATCTCTGGCTGCGAAATAACGGTTCCACCATGCTCTCGCAATTTGTGGATTCGTTCACGGTGAACACCGTTTTCCTCTATAAAAACCCAACGGTTTTCAACGGCAATTTTGCTGATTTGATGCACATCATACTGGGGGTTTACCTCATCAAAGTCGTGATTGCGGCACTGGATACGCCGCTGTGCTATCTCGGAGTATGGGCGGTAGAAAAGGCTACTGGTTTAAAAGGCCGAGAAATCGATCAATAAAATACCATCTATATTCAAATCGCTTAAATAAAATTGACGAAACCAGTGTCTAATTAGAAACCTGAACTGTCCTAATAAGCTTTGTTTTTTAAATTGATGCCGGAGAAATGGACCATGAAACATTTCGTTTATTTATTCATATTTTTTCTTGCCGCAACATACGTCAGCGACGAGGTTTTTGCGCAACGCAATTTTAAACGGCCCGCAAGACCAGGACGAACGAACCGAAATGACGACGCCCCCAAAGTCGGCGACACGGCGCCGCTCTTTAAACTGCTCTCTCTGGATGGTAAAGATGAAACCGACCTGGCCAGTTTCAGAAATAAGCGGCCGGTGGTGCTTTTTTTCGGCAGCTATACCTGACCGCCGTTTCGTTCCCAGTTGGGGAAAATGCAAAAAATGTACACCGACTACAAGGATATCGCAGAATTCCGCATCGTGTACATTAACGAAGCGCATGCCGCTGACGACAGCCGGCCGGTGCCTTATGCCATTGACCTGGGAATCAACGAGGCCAAAGACTACAGTCAGCGCTGCACCACCGCCGAGATGATGATGAAAGAAGAAAAAGTGACCATTCCTTGCCTCATCGACAATATGGATAACAAAGTGAGCCAAGCCTATCGAGCCCATCCCGATCGTTTGTACCTCGTGCGCAAAGACGGCAAACTGGCGGTTGCGGCGGCACGCGGACCGTGGGGATTCAAACCGGCTTTGGAGGAAACCGAAAAATGGCTGACGCAATACAAGGAGACCGGCGAAGAACCCGACCTTTCTCAAAAATAACGGTTGCAACTTCTCACCTTCATTCCAGTTTGTTGATATCAAATAAAACTGACTATGTGGAGATGGTAATACGCAGGACTCTTGAAAGCAGGAACCGTTCTTTCTAAACGGCTGCTCAAAAAATAATTCAATTAAAATTTAAGGCCCGAATCGGATGACCCGGGCCTCTGGCTCAATTAGGAGGAGGGATAAAGGGGGCTCTTAAAAGTCTTTTAAATGAAACGTGTCTTTACTTGATCAATAGCAATTTTTTCACTGCCAGGATTTCCTGTCGAGATAGTTTTACGGGATCAATTGTGCTCAATTGATAAAAATACACCCCGCTTGCGACCGGCCGATTGCTTTGGTTGCGTCCATTCCAGATAACCAAATGGCGCCCCCCCGGCAGATATTCGTCCACCAGCGTTTTAACGGTCTGGCCGAGAATATTTAGAATCTTCAAAGAGACCCTGCCAGTATTGCCGGAGGGTACGCCAAATTCAATGGTGGTGGAAGGGTTGAACGGATTGGGATAATTCTGTGACAACGAAAATGCATCTGGTTTCTGCTCTCCGCTCTCGTGCAGCACCGGTGGACGTGCCGGGTCAAATGCCGCTTCCCGCAGCCAGAGCTGTGAAATGAGGGCGTCCTCGTCGCCTGCGGTTTTGACAATGCGGATTTCTATCTTGCCATCCGCATATAAATGCTTCGGAAGCTGCAACCAATTCACATCTGAAAGTCCCGACACAACTTCGAACTCGTCGAATATAATCAGATCGTTAACAATGATTTTTTGCTTCAGATAGGCGCCAACCTTGTTGAAAAATTGGGCTTTTAATTCATAGTCAACAGTGGGATTTAAATCAGTGAAACGGTACACAACTTCCGAAGGATGTTTTACTATGGTCTGATGAGGGAGCGTACCCCAATCGGCATCTCGAGTGCCCTGAACTAAATGGGCGTCCCCCTGCACCACGCCTCCGCAGTCTTCCCAGTAGTACAAAGGCAAATAGAATTCCGGCGTTTCTTTGATGGCAATAAAATTGCCGTAACTCGATTCGGCAACCAATTGTAAACGATAGTAGCCCGCTTCCACCTGCCAGCCGATGTCATCGCTTCGGTCCCAGAAAAACTCCTTGTCGCCGGGCACCATCCAGCGCGCGGGCAAATGTCGCAGCGTTAGGCCAGTGCGGGTATCGATGACATTCAATGCTACACGGGCATGGTCCGTCAGTCTGGCACGCACACACACTTTATCCAGTTCTGAGGCCAGCACCACATAAAAATGGTTCAAATCCAGTCCGAGCTTATAACGCTCGGCACCCGAATCGTGCGACCAGTCTCCCAGCACAAACGCCTGGTCAAAACCCGCCCAATAGCGCGTTCCTTCCGATTGCGAAATAAACTGACCAAAAGTGACATGCAAATTCACTGGCTGCATGTGTGCTTCGTTATCGCTGTGAATGGCAGCAAGCGGTTCAAAATCCGCGGTGAGTTTCCAGAGCTCGCCATAACTGCGGTCAGCCACATACAGGTTGCCCCAGTGATCCACATCGATGGAAGTAAACTGACTTTCCGGCTTTCCTGCGAATTCCGCTACCCACTCTAGTCGATCATCGAATACGGCGAGCTGCACAAGCCGGCGATTGCCTGTATCCGCGACGTACAGTTTGCCGTTGGAGCGACCGTCAAATTTACCCACAGCCAGGGCTTGGGGTTCAAAAAAGTTACCAGCAGCTTTTCCAGGTTGACCATACAGGTAAGCCACCGAGGCTTGCCGGTCATTTACGGCGTAGCCAACGATGCGGTCCTGTCCGGTGTCCGCCACCCAAACGATGTCATCTGCACGGTCAAACGGCGTCCCTGCGTCATCCCATGCTACATCATAAGGGCGCAACAATTGCCCCGAGCCAAAAGCAAACTGAAATTTCAGCTCGGTGTCTTTTCCGTTTCCAACTAACCTCAAAACCACGATGCGGTGATTTCCGGTATCTGCAACGTAGATATTTCCTTCAATGTCGCGATCCAATCCGTGGGGACGATTGAGATCCTCCGAGCCCGCACCCGTATTGCCATACGCTTTGAGCCAGCCATCATAATCGCCGTACACCACCCGATTCCAGGCAGGGTCGGTGACGAGCTGAACATAGCGTGCGCTAATAAAGGGCGCCTCGTTAAATTGTGTAATCGTTGAATAAAGGACTCCGGAATAAGGTTTCTGGAAAAGCTGCCGGTTTAATTTATGTAAAGTGGTGGATTGCGTCAGACGATCGATATCGTGCTCTTCGCTGATGGGTATGCGCGTTAACGTGTTCTCGTCAGATGCTGACGGCTCATCGTAGATCACAAACTCACGTGTGGGGTGGCTTGCCAAATTCTCAAAGGCGTCTTTTTGAAGCATTTCCATCCAGAGCGAGAAAAAGTTACGGGAATCGATCAATTTCCATCGGCTATCTTCTTTATTAAAAATAAGCTTGAATCTCTGTTTACGTTGCTGCTCAGTACGAACCGTACCGTGCACCACGGTATGAAGGTTGTCCATTTCGATGAAGTCAACTTCAAAATGAAAGGCCGTGATTTTCTTACCGCTGTTTACTTGAAAATTGGCAAGGTAAGAAAGTGAGCTGTTTTCCCAATCAGATGATCTATTCAGCTCTGCAGTAATTAGCGGAGAGATGGATCTCAAAAGCGCTGGTTCGACCGTTTTTAAGTCCGAACGCAACTCATCCACTGCCAGCTCCAGCAGGCCGCGGTCGTCGATTTGCGCCTGTAAAAATCCCAGTGAAGTCGGATGGCCCTTTTTGAAAGCATACAACCCAAAAGCCGCCATCAACAAAACGGCCATAATTGCAAATCCAAATGTATATTTCTTCTTCATGATTTACATTCCTCAGATGTTAATAATTGAATACCAGCCCGATCTGATAAACATCCGCTGTAAACTCATTGGATGAAAAATAACGCTCGTACTTGGCGTCAAAAGTGGCCTTTGCGAGAAAATTCAAAAGACTGTTCTGAACCAGATCCTGCAGACGGTACTCCAGTTTTAAACCGAACAAGTGTGAGGTAAACGGTTCCAGCTTATAATCCGAAGTCATAAACGCCTGTGAAACGGTGTACGCGCTGCGATAAAAATAAGCCGCGGACTGAACGTAGTACCGATAACGATAGCGAATGAGAACGATTTCACTGAAGTATTGGTGATAAAATATATCCACGGTGTGCGACTGAATTTGCCAGTTATCTCGATAAAAGCGGTAACCCATGTTGAGAGACGTTCTGGTTTTGAAGTACCGGTTTACCTTTAAATAAACGGCTGCGCGTTTGCGATTCACCGGATGAATTTCCAAACGATGCTGTCCTTCCGCAAAAACCGACCGATACGGATTGCTTTGAAAACCCGACACCAGCGACAGATCGGCGCCGACACGAGCGATGACTTTTTTGTTCAAAACCTGCGTCACGGTTAAATTGAAATGATGCGTGGATTTCGTGTGCAGGGTATCGGCGCCCAGGGGTTCAATGCGATCCCAGCCGTAACCATAACTGAGCGACAGGTTGCTATTTTTCTGATTGAAATCAAAATTCGCGGCCAACGTGGCCATTTGACCCACATAATCGTTCTCCTTGCTAAAGTAGTAACTAAGATCAAAACCCGGCGCCGTAAGGCCGACGATGATTTCATTGCGTTCTTTGACAAACGATTGGTTGCCGGGCTGGTCCTGGCTGATGGGCCGGGAGGCTCCAGTCACGCCATCCACCGGCGATGGCGTGGCAGAAAGACCCCGCACCGGTGGAATCAGCACCCGGTCCAGACTGTAGCGAACAGAAAGCAGGCTGTTCAGCAAAATATCTTTGACAATTTCCACTGTCGGTGAGTGCACCGATGTACCGGAATTGTCATTGAAAATATTGGTGCGCAGACTGATTTTATCGTCTGATTGCAGGGTTGAGACCCAGAACAGGACAGCTGAACAGACCACTGAATATTTGAGCACGACTTTTTGCATATTTTTTTTCTAATAATCCATTTATAACTAAACTGCCTTTTATTTAGACACTTTTCTAATTGCAAGCACAGCCGCCGCCCGCGCCGCCGAAACCGCCAATGCTGCCTTCGCGCGTTTCGATAAAATGCCGCTCCATCACCATTTCTTCGCGGTCGGAATCAAACCGCATGATGCGATCCGCCAGGTATTCGCGCTCATAGGGTCGCACGGCGGCACAGCCGTTCAGGACGAACAAAATCGAAAGTATAAACGAAATAAACCAAAATAGGAGTTTAGTCAATTGCGTGGTGTGCATTTTTTTATTTGAAAATATTTCAGTATCAGAGTAATCGAATGTTTTCATGATTGATATAATTCCACATTATTTCAGACTGCGTAAAAACCCATAACCTTCGTTTTTGTTATTCTGAAAGTAACTTATTAAATTTGTCGCAAGGTGCTGTTTATTAAAAAGATTCTTCCAGAATGACAATAGGGGTGTCTCTTTTTCATTCGATGTACTGAGTTTTTACACAAGTTTATTTTTTTTTGAAACGGAAATAGCGAAATATAAAAAGCCTATCGATATTGCCCGCCCAGGTCGATCCAGTTAATGAATTTGCGTACTTCGTCCGAATTTAATGTCTGTTCTCCCGCCGGATGTGGCCCTCTGGCCTGGTAGTCGCCCAGCCCCAGCAATCGTTCGATCAATTTGCTTCTGCGCGAAAAGGGCGCTCGCACATAACCGCTGTCTTCCAGTAGACGAACGTACGCTACTGAGAAGGCCCCGTCATTTTCATCTTTCGTCAAAGTCAGCGGTAAATTGGCGGCGGGCGCCGCCCCGCTGTGGCAGCCGGTGCATTTTGCCGCGATGATGGGCTCGATAGCCGTGCCAAAACTGACATCCTCTCGCTGCGCCGCCGGTACGTTCAGGTCGGTGGGCGGCAAAGAGGCTGCCAGCGGATTCGGATTGTTCGAGCTGCGTCCGCGGGGTCCGTGGCAGCCGCTGCACTTTTCGAAATGTTCTCCCGGTCGAATAGTGACCCAGTTTCGTTTCACCACCAGGGCTCGGCCCAGTGAATCCAGCGTATTGAACGACAGCGGAATATTGGCCGGCACTCTGATGGAGAAGGAGCCGTCCGTTTGCACGGGCGCCACACCCAAAATACGTTTCTGTTCGAAATTGGTCATTCCGATAGGCGCGCGGTCGCCTTTGGGGCGCACCATCCCCTCGATCACCATGACCTGTCGGATTTCTCGGATGGTTTGATCGGGGCGCACCTGGCCGTCTCGCTCCTGACGGAAATAAGCATTCTGCACCGTGAACACGCCGGTGGTTTGCGCTTTGTCCAGCTTCGAATTGATGACCGGCGGAATAGCGCGGTCGCCGATGACCACGGCGTCGAACTCCTGAAATTGCGGGTCATTGTAGAGCAGTTTTAAATCGCTGCCATCCGTGTTGAGGGTGTAAAGACCGTAGTCCGCCTCCTCACTGCTGGTGTGCGGCGGAGAATACGACACCAAGATCCGGCCATCGGGCAGGGGATGGGGATATTTAAATACGCCTTTGCTGTAGGGCGGGCCGTTCAATTCGATTTCTGGCGTGATGATTTCCATGAACCCCTCTTCCAACGGCTCGCCAGCCGTAGAAGTATTTTTTATGATGACCAGCGGCCCGCGATCGCCGTTAACCATATTCGATTTCACCGCGATGATGGAACCATCGGCCAGCTCCCGCGGATGGAAAAAAGTTCGATGATTGTGCGGACTGAAAAAGGTAAACGTACCGTGGCCATCGGGATTGGTGATGAACAATGGGAATCGGTTGATGGGCCCATGATGCTCCCAGCGCGTGTAAACAACGTGCCCGGTTTTGGTGACGATGGGATCGAAATCGTCGCTGGCATTGAACGATATCTGCTCGATATTCGAGCCGTCCACCTCCATGACGTGCATGACCTCCGCATTTTGCTTGTTATATTCATCGATAAAACCGGGGCGATTAGACGTGAATAGGATTTTGCCGTTGGGCAGGTAAGTGGGGTCGAAATCATCCCGCACCGCGTCAAAAGTGAGCTGACGCAGCCCAGAACCGTCCACGTTCATTTCGTGGATATGAAAGCGCTCACCGCTGTTTCGGCGCATTGCAAACAGAACTTTCAGGCCATCGAAGGAAATCTCCGGATCGGCCACGTCGCCCGCCTCCAAATTGGTGAGATTGGTCAATTTACCATCCGGGGAGGCCGGTATTAGCGAAAAAAGATTGCCGCCGCGTGAAAAACTGTTCAGGGTATTCGTGCGGGTGGCCTTGACAAAAATGATGCCTGCCGGCTGCGATTCCAGGATCAGATCATCCGGTACGCTGCCGGTACAGTTCATGAATTGCCAGTTGCACAACCCAACCAAAAAAATGATGTGTCTTAATTTTCTTCCTCGCTCGTTGTTTCTATTCAGGCGATGGAGTTTGATCATAGATGCACCTCCTGTTGTAAAGTTTAAACTCCATATCCCATCCAGAACTTATTACAAGCATTCCATAATTTTTCAATTAGGTCGTCTTGATAAATTCAAAAATGGAACGGTAAGTTCTTAGAATCAACGAATTTTAATGCGCCATCAAATCGTTTTCAACTCATCATTTTACCTACTGTAAATAGAATGAAATTCCACCAGAAATTTCCAGATTGTTGTTGGTCCAGGAAGTATTCCCCTGGCCGCTGGAAAAAATGTGATCATTTATTTCGAATCGCCAATAGGACTTTTCACCGGCTGGAAATTTGATCCCCACACCGAGACTGAGGGTCAGATTCGACTCCGAATGCTGCCGTGTGACTCCCAGACCAAACACACCGTAGGGGATGACCTCGTTCATTCTCATGGCATAAGTTAACCGACCATCGTAGAAAATAACCGTGGCGCTGCCCTGTTCGGCTGCGGCCCCCACCGCTTTTTGAAAAAAATCCTGACCGGCTTTGGCGAATCCCACCGTGGCGCCAAATGCGAAACGCCTATCCAGATGATTTTCGTAGCGGACGCCCAGTGTCAATGAGTTCTGAAAGCGGTCCGGGGCATAAAAGCCCACAAATGGGAACAGCTCGTGTTCCCGAGAAATATTCTGACCAAACAGCGAATCCCAGAAAAGCTGCAATATCAAAATGGTTAAGTATCCAATACGATTGTTCATGATCGTTTTCCTGATTATTGCCAGAATTTGCCGATTAACAGACTTACGGTGATCTCTGGATATATTCGAATGCCTTTTCCCACAAACGCCGTGAACAGACTGGTGTTCAGCACCAGGGATAAATTTTTCCGCATGTATTTGCGCGCACCGACTCCAAAATTCACCGCCATATTGGAAACGGTTTGCGAGTCGATGCTGCGCACCGGCGCCGTGTTGATCACGCCCAGGCCGGCGGTGGCAAAAGGCACGAATTTTTTGCGCTCCCGAAATAGATAAGATAAATTTGCCAGGATAAAATAGGAATCCGCAGCGCCTCCCAGAACGTGCTTAAACGATCCCTCTAAGGCCAATCGGGGTTGCGAGTGAAAAACAAATTTCCAACTATAGGTATAATCCGACTGGATCAAGCCCATGCCAAAGGCATAGCCGAATCGACGGTAAACGTGATCGTCCGAATCGCCTGGACTCTGCGGTTGCTCACGCAATTTATCTACGAATTCTTTACTGTTGATTTCGCCATGCTCCCGCAATTGGCCGTTTTTGGCAGTTATTTTGTGTACTCCGTTTTGATGGGAATCGTTAGTCGATTTTTGATTCTGTTTTGACAATTTTTGCGGCGCCAGCAATTTCATCCAGCCCTTTTGGCCATCATTAAAAGCGACTTTAACCCAATCGCCGCGCTTGCCAACAATGGTCACGATGTGGCCTTTGGCAAGCCGGGCCACCGATTCACTGTCCTCCAGCGGTAAGGCATAGATTTGGACTTCGTTCATAGCAATAACCGCTTTTTGAGCAAACAGGTGATTGGCACAAAGGATTATCATCAACCAGGACAAAAATAAGTGAATGATGATGAAATGATGATTCAAGACAAACAATTTCAATTGATTCGAGTTCAATAGTTACTTTCGTTGATTAAAATGAAGTGGCTAAGCCGATTCCCAAATAATGATTTCGGTGAACTTTCGACTTGTCACCCGGTTCTTCATTGATTATTCGATTTGCTAAAAAATAATATCTTTGATAAAGCACTTGCAATCTCAGTTTTGGCATGATGGTTAATATCATACCTATTCCAAAATTAAAAGCCCATTTATAATCGGGTGAAAGGTTCAAATCAATTTTTTTCAAAACCCCAAAATCGACGGTTCTCTCGAGGGGCTGCATTAACACGCCTCCCACGCCCAGGTTCAGAAACGGCTGCAACTTATTTACGTGGAAGAAATGTTTTGACATTTTCAGGTTCAATGAATAGTTGTAAATCAACATTTTTAAGTGCAAATGTGATATGGCCGTAGAAATGCGTTTTTGGGTAGGACTGAACTTGAAATCCAGGTTAAGCTGAAGAAAATCATGTGTGCGATAGCCAATGCCTAACCCAAAACCGGGACTTCCATCGAACGTAAAAGCCTGATCGTAAAACCACCATCCGATGGAGCTCTGTAATTGCCATTTAGTTATTTTTGATTGACCCCAGGTGGTGTTCCAGTTACCCAAAACGAAAACCAAAACCCAGAACAGTTTAAAATCCCTGAAAAAAATTGTAACCGTTTTTTTGTTGGCCCTGCTCCTCTAAAAACATTTTGTGGTAAATATTACCCACTCCCGCTATTTTATTCATCTGTTTGAAGAAAGCTCTGCGCAACATACATGCCAATTGAGCGATTGTATAATATTTGTAAATTTTTACAGTAGAATTGACATAAAAAAGCACGGTTGTTGATAATTCGGCAGAATAATAGTGGTTAGAATTTGCCCAGGTGTCTAATAGGCAAGCAAACTGCGCCTTTTTGAACGGCTCCTCTCCTGAAATTGTAATTCAAATTTGAAACCAACTCCTCAATTTAATGAAATTTTAGAAAAGTACTTGCCATACCCGCCCGAAGTCTCTATATTTAGACTTATCTTTTTTTATTCATTCTGACCGAAGAAGGCATTGAAATGATGCATCTATGTTTATTCACTCTTTTGATAAATTTTAACCTGCTCAGCAGTGCAAAATCAGTTAAGGAATTATATCATACTTATGACCTGCAATTTGAGGGCGAGTTAGGGTCCTACCACATCGAAGATTTGAATAATGACGGCCTGAAAGATATTCTGCTCATATTAAAGAAAAAGGCGGAAAATCCTGGACAGGAAAGATGGATTTCGGTTTATTTACAAAAACCAAACGGGTTTGACGGAAAGCCGTCGCAGGAATTTAAAGTTTCGGACGACATCATTCTCTACGACATTGGCGATGTACAGGGTGATTTTCAAAAGGAGTTTGTTTTTTTTACCAGCAGCGGGGTTTATTTTTATCCATTTAAACAGAATCAATTGGATCTGACGCCGCAAAGATTGTTTGCCGCACAATCGATTTTTATGCTTTCGAACAAAAACCGACTGCAGAACTGGAATTTTGTGGCCGATTTGAATGGCGACTTTGTCGATGAAGTCATCGTACCGCATTTCACAAGGTGCGATATTTACTTCCGCAACCCGGAAAGCCGCAATTGGTTGATCAATGAAGTGCCCTTACGTGCGGAAACAAAAGTAAGCGGTTTTTACGATCCACGTTTTTCAGTCGGCAATAAAACCGAAGCGCAATACGCCATGCCGTATATCGCTCTACAAGATTTTAACGCCGATGGCCGAAAAGATTTGATAGGAATCTATCAGGATAGTCTGGTGGTTTACTGCCAGGACAACCTAGGTTATTTTGCAAAAGAGTGCCATCACAAAATCGATTTGTTTTTTGGAGAAATCTGGAAAGGCGCCAAAATTCAGCGTACCCGAATTGGAGATAAAAGTGAGAGGACATTTCTTAAAAAAATCCTCGATTTAAACCACGACGGCCTTTTGGATGTGGTGAGCATTCGTGTTTCAACCAAAAAGAGCTTTGTCAATCCCTACAACGAAGTACGAATCCATCTCGGAAAAAAAGACAGCACCGACTCAATTGACCGGGTGTTCTTTGAAAAAGAGCCGGATCAAATCATCCAGCCTGGCGGCACGCAGTTGGTTCTGGATATTCTGGATTTGAATCGGGATGGCCGATACGATTTGATCATACCCGTGGTCAATGTTGGCCTGAAAAACATCATCAGCATGCTGCTCACCAAAAGCGTGGAAATCCAGGCAGAAGTTTATCTGATGAACAAACGTGGATTTTATCCGGAAAAGCCGGACATGAAAAACAGTCTGGTGGTACGATTTTCATATCGCGGCGGGGCGACTTCGCCGGTGTACGAAATCGCAGACTTTAATGGCGACGGTTTGCTGGACATTTTGAGTAGCCTCGATGAAAAAATGCTGATCTTTTTCTGGGGCAGCGAAAAAATCCTCGATTCAAAAGTTAGCGCAAAATACTTAACACATCTCCCTCAAAACGGCGAAATGGTTCGAGCCATGCACCTCAATTCAGACAAAAAGTGTGATATCGTTATCACCTACAATGAAGACAATTCCAGGCACAAAGAGCTGGAATCGACGTTGCGCATTTTGATTGCAAACTAAGAGATTCATTACCCTTCTGTTCTGCGAATCATCTATTTATCCATTTTCTGCAGCAATGGCATCGCGCCATTAAAATTCACCGTTCTTTCGCTGAGACACCCATTTTTACGACTCCGTTTTTCGTTGCCCAAATCGTAACTTGCACCAATCTGGTCGGGAGAATTCCAAAATCTCATTGAGTAGAATTGACCCTGATTTAAATGTATGTAAAATTGTATTTGAAAAACAACGTTAAAAATTACCCACCTCTTTTCAGAAATCATCGTTTTGTCACATATCTCTATAATTTATTAAAGTTTAAAAACATATCAGAATTCTCTTGACAATTTTTTGCGAAAAATATATATTAATTTCCATATTTTAATAAATTACTATGGAAAAGGGATTATTGCAAATATACACCATGCCTGCCAAAATATCCTTTCTTAGCAAATGGCTCATAACGCAAATTAACTATCTTATCTTTTTTATTTTAGAAACTACGATTTTAAACCAATGTTCAGGGTTGAAAATAAAAATTAAACTCTAACAAAAGTAAGAGATGACTTATGCGATTCAAAAGCAAGAGTAAATTCATGAAGCATAAAGGGGTGTTGGAAACCGTTATTTTGATTTTGGCATTTGGCCAGGCACCTGCTCAGTGGTCAAATAATGCAGCTGTGAACAACGGAATTGCAGTTTTTGAAGGCAATCAAACCAATGCCCGTGTAATCTCCGATGGCAACGGAGGCGCGATCATTGTTTGGCAGGACGATCGCAATGGTAATGACGATATCTTTATGGCGAGAATTAAAGCGTCTGGTCAGCTTGACGATGATTTCAACAATGACATTGCCGTTTTACAAGGCAGCCAAATCGCCCCGACTCTGGTTGCAAATGGAGATACAGGCGCTTTTGTAACCTGGCAGGACGATCGCAACTCCATCGGCTCCAATTTTGACATTTACGCTCAAAAAATCAGCCTACCTTTAGGGCAGGGGCATTGGGGCCCTAACGGCGTCAACGGCGCCCGCATTCAAACAGGCAACAACTACGTATTTCCGAACATCATTCGCGACAGCATCTTCGGCGCGATCGTGGCGTCCTACACTTTTCGGGATGGCAACCACCTTATTTTTCTACAAAAATTAGATAATAAAGGCAGCCCGCAATGGCCATCTTTTAGCAAACTAAACGAAAATCACAAAGTCACGCAACCCGAGCAACCGCCAACCATTATCTCCGATGAAAATAGAGGTGTCATCGTTGTGTGGGCGGACCAGCGCAATCCGGCCAGTTTACAAGTTTATGCTGCACGATTAGACGGAAGCATGAACCCTGTTTGGCCGGGCACTGAAGTCGCTTTAAGTTCTTCATTAGAGAATAATACAGTACCTGCCGCCATAGCAGATGGCAGGGGCGGGGCCATTGTCGCCTGGATTGCCCCATCCGAAACATTGAGCACAAATCATGAAATAAAAGTTCAGCGCATCAATTCACAAGGCATGATCCAATGGGATAATTTCGGCAGAACCATCTCGAACAGCGCCGGCAAAAAGGAAGATGTCAAAATCGTGCGAGTAAACGCCGATACCATCTGTGTACTCTGGATCGACCTCGGCTCGGGCCAGGACCGGGATGTCCGTATCCAGAGATTAAATTCAATGGGCCAGGAAATCGAATCAGAGTTCGATATTGTGAGAGCTATCGGCGACCAGGAAAATCCCGTGTTGATTTCCAACAAAAGAGATGGCATCATCGTGGCCTGGGAAGACGATCGCGCAGGTCAAACCGACATCTATGCACAACTCATCGAGCCTAACGGTAAAACCGACTGGGGGGAGAATGGTATCGCGGTTTCAACCGCCGCCAACATCCAGCAAAATCCCACGCTCATCGACGACAACCTGGGCGGCGCCATCGTGGTCTGGGAAGACCGGCGCAGTGGCAGCCATTACGATATATATTTACAAAGAATAAGCAAACCGGGAATACCCGGTGAAAATCGAAACGTCACACTTCTGAGTCCGGATACCTCCACCGCCGTCTGGGAAATCGGCAGTACACAAGAAATTAAATGGACCTCTCAGGGTGAATTAGACAGCATTTCCATTGAATTGTCGCGCGATGGCGGAACAACTTACCAGGAGGTGATCGCCCGAGCCGTCGCTATCCTGGATGAACGATTTTTTTATGAAGTAACGGGACCGGCAAAAACAGACTGTAAAATTAAAATCAGCGCCAGCAATGCTGGATTCATATTTGATGAAAGCGAGCAGACTTTTACCATCGCCGCCGCTGCCGGGCCGACAATCGCCCTGTCGGACACCGCCAAAGAAATCAGCGTGGGCGACTCTATTCAGGTAACCGCAAGCGCCATCGACAATACTCCGATAAAAAATGTCATGCTAAATATTCGCAAGGGCGGCGCAGGCAACTTTGAATCCTTCGCGATGAGTGCAGTGGCGGCAGACACTTTTAGAACCGCCTTTCCCGAATCATTTATTACTGAAAGAGGACTGGAATATTTCGTAAGCAGCCAGGACACCTTGTTAAATAGTGCCACATCAGACACCTTTTTTGTGGTGGTGAATTTTGGAAGTGCGGTACAGACCAGACAAATAACCCGGGGTTCTTCCCAAACCGCTTACCGGATGATTTCCGCGCCCAATCTGCTAACCGAATCCAGCGCCGATTCGATTTTCGACGCCTCCGGATTTGGCGTTTACGATACCACAAGCTGGCGGTTGTTTTATTACCGGGACAACGTGTATGTGGAACGCGACTCACTCAACGCCAACACCTTCACATTTACTCCGGGAAAGGCTTACTGGTTGATCTCGGCCAGAGACCGAGTCATTGATTTTGGTGCAGGAAAATCCTTACGCGCGGACACGAATTACGTTTTGTCTTTAAAGCCCGGTTGGAATCAAGTCGGGCATCCCTTTGCTTTCGACGTGGACTGGGATTCGGTGCTCATCCCAGCCGAAAGTGACACACTCGTCCAGGCACCATTTCTCTACGAAGACACTTACGGCATCGCTGAGAAATTGCAACCATACAAAGGATATTTCATCTTTAATCGCGGCCGCTCCGAAGTCGAAATCGAGATCCCGCCGGTGGCTTCCGAAGGCGTTAATCGTTCACTTGCACGAGCCAACGCATCCACCCCCGACTGGGCGCTCCAACTCAAAGCGATTTGCGGGCAGGCCCGGGACGAATTCAATTACATTGGAATCATCGAATTCGCTTCCGACACCTGGGATCCGTGGGATTACACAGAACCTCCTCCCATTGGCGACTACATTTCCATTTTGTTTCCAAGGAAAGAGTGGCCGACGTTTCCGGGCAATTACACCACGGACTATCGAAAGCAAATCGGCGAAGGCCAGACCTGGAGTTTCCAGGTGAAATCAAATATTGCCAACGCGGAGGCTAAGATTCACATTGCAGGGCTGGAGGTTTTGCCCAGCGACCTGGAAATCAGGTTGCTGGATGAAAAGTTGAACATCCTGCAAAATCTCCGCCGGGAAAATGAGTACTCGTTTCCAACCGGGCAATACGGCAGCGTCAAAACCCTCAAGCTGCTGGTGGGCAAATCTGGCTTCATGGCAGATGAAACTGCCGACGACGCGTTGATTCCTAAAGAATTCGAACTTTCCCAGAATTTCCCGAATCCGTTCAACCCGACGACGACCATTCGCTTTGGTTTGCCAAGCTCGGGAAAAGTCAGTTTACAGGTTTATGATCTCTTAGGAAGGCTTGTGGCCACGCTGCTCGATGAGGAGCCGAAAGAAACGGGCTTTCATATTGTCACCTGGAATGGACAGGACAACCACGGCCGGGCCGTCGCCAGCGGACTGTACATTTACCAAATCATTGCCGGTGACTTTTCGCAGACTCGCAAAATGATTCTGGTCAAGTAACTGAATTGGCTGTAAAATATCAATTCGTGGAGAATAACATGAATATTACAATAAAATTAGCCATTGCCCTCACCGTTTCTTTCTTTTTACAAAATGCGTTGGCACAGGAACAGTCGGAACCCTCCGCGCCGCAAGCCGTTTTAACACAAAAAGGCTATGACAAAACAGCCCCCGCCGTGGTGAAACTCATTGCGGATGAAGGAAAAAAAATAGGCGCCGGGGTGGTTTTGGGCATTCACAAAGATGGCGCCGGCTTCGTTCTAACTTCCTACAGCATGGTGGCCGGCAGGGAAAAGGTGGCGGTCATTCTGAGAGACTATCCGGATCCGCTGCTCGGTCTTATTGTGGACCGGTGGATCGATTTCGATTCGGATTTGGCTATCGTTGCTGTGAAAAATTTCCCCTTTACCCAGCCCGCCATCGTTTTTGGCGAGTCCAAGTCGGCGCATCCGGGTAAAACCTTTACCATTCTGGGGCACGCCACCGATTACGATTGGATTTCCATTCCTGTTGAATTAACCGATTCAAATGAAAATCATTTTGCCTTCGACACCGGCCACCAAACTGGTATCGACGGAGCCCCGTTGATCGATAATAAAGGCAATATGATTGGCTTGATTGTAAGCGATGATTTTGAATCCACCGAACAGGGCAATATTACGCTGGCAGTTAAATCGCGTGTGATCCAACCGATCATTTCTGAATGGTTCAAACCCATTAACTTGCAGAAAAAATGGCGTGAAAAAAGCGGCGGCATCGCCACCTGGATTTGGGCGGTTGGCGGCAGCTTACTTGGCGGAACCGTCACCACAGCCATTTTGGTGGCCGGCGGAGGAGAAGAAGCACCTCGAGGATTGCCGCGCCCTCCGGAGCCGCCATCTGGTCAATAGGCTAAATTAAGCTAAAATAGGCCATTTTCAATCTGAATTAGTGTTTGAACGAAAACTAGAGAAATGCTCGATATCTAAACCTCTTCGCGAAGGCGTCCCCGCCGAGCCAAGCAGGAGTTCATTCTCGGCCACGAGGCCTTCGGGAAAACAGAGTGGTTTTCCTTCAGACACTAAATTAGAAATCCAGCTTTTATTCTTCCCCTTACTCTGAAATTACGTTTTTGATGCGGTACAGCCATCTGTAAACTAAAATGTGCACTTTTGAATCATTTAGAAGGAGACGGTATGATGAATTTACGTAAAATCACCACCCCCATCCTGCTGGTCGCCCTATTTGCCTCGGTTTATCCTCTTCAAGCGCAAAATATCGGAAATACCCAATCAACTCTTTTCGACGAAATTATCAAGCGCGTGGAACAGGATTACGATTATCTGGCTAATCTCTACAAATATCTTCACCGCCACCCGGAGCTTTCTTTTCAGGAAGCCAATACGGCGGCAAAATTAGCCAACGAACTATCCATTCAGGGATATGAAGTTACGCAAAACGTTGGGGGGCATGGTCTGGTTGGGGTTTTGAAAAATGGCGCCGGACCAATCGTTTTGATTCGTACCGATTTGGATGCGCTGCCCATAATTGAACAAACCGGCCTGAAATACGCCAGCAAAGTTAAGATCAGAAACGAGAAAGGTGATGAGGTGGGGATTATGCACGCCTGTGGTCACGACGTGCACATGACCGTGTTCACCGGCACCGCTCGCTTGCTCAGCCAAATCCGCGACCAGTGGCAGGGCACGCTGGTGATGATCGGCCAGCCCGCTGAAGAAAAAGGCGCCGGCGCCAAAGCCATGCTGGCGGATGGTTTGTTCAGCCGGTTTCCACGACCGGACTATTGCCTGGCATTGCACGTAAATTCGGGTATGCCAGCCGGAACCGTCGGCTACTGCAAAGGATTCGCCTTAGCCAATGTCGATGCCGTAGATATAGTCATTCGCGGTGTCGGAGGACATGGCGCGCTTCCTCACGATACCAAGGATCCCGTCGTCATTGCCGCTCAAACCATTTTAGCGTTACAAACCATCGTCAGTCGGGAGATCAAACCCATCGAACCGGCCGTGGTTACGGTGGGTTCCATTCATGGCGGTACCAAACACAACATCATCTCCGACGAAGTGCATTTGCAGCTCACTTTACGCTCCTATTCCGACAAGGTACGCAACCAAATCATTTCAGCCATTGAAAGAATTTGCAAAGGCATTGCAGAAGCCGCGGGGGTGCCGCTGGACCGGCTCCCCACCGTAACCGTCCAGGATGAATTTACGCCGGCAACTTACAACGATCCCGAGATGACAGAGAAATTGAAAACGGTGTTTGAAAAAGTGTTGGGAGAAAAAAACGTCCTGAAAGTTGAGCCCATCATGGCGGGAGAAGATTTTTCACGCTACGGTCAAGTGGCACCAAACATTCCTATCTGTATTTTTTGGTTGGGCGCCGTCACACCAGAACGGTTCGAAAAAAATCAAATTGAGGAAGTTTCGTTTCCCTCGTTGCATTCCAGCCTTTTTGCCCCGGATCCAGAATTGTCCATCAAAACCGGCGTCCAAACCATGACGGCTGCGGCCCTGGAGTTACTTGGAAGCAAGTAGCCAATCCACCGCCAAATAAAAAAGCAAAGCCCGTGGACCTGCTGCGTCTCACGGGCTTTTTCAATTAACTGCCCTTCACTAACTCGCTATCTTAAACTGCACCGGAATGGAAACCCAAACTCGGATGTTTCTATCTCTTTGCTTTGCAGGATGCCATTTCACTTTCATTACCGCGTTCATGGCGGATTCTTCAAATCCCATATTAGCTGGTTTGGCACGGATTATTTCTGACCGTTCCGAACGGCCGTCGACACCAACCAGCACTTTCACATAAACCACCCCTTCCACGCCCGCGGTTTGGGCCAATCGCGGGTATTTCAAATATTTCTGTAAAGTACCCAAACCACCAATAATTTCAGGCGGTTCATCGTAAGCCACAAAAATAGGAAGTTCACCTTCCTCCGGTGGCGCCGGCGGAGGCGGAATGTTGGACAAGTCGATTTCGGTGGAAGCAATTGTCAGGTCTTCGGGAATCGACTCTTCTTCAGTGGGAATGGGAATAGTCGGTCGTACTGGCGGCGGCGGTTTCTTGAATTGTTCCGTCACCGGTATGTCCGCCACTTCTATTTTGACATCGACCGAATCCACCGCGGCGGCAGCCAGGGAGAATTGTCTGGCCAACTGAAATGCTGCAATCAAAAACAAGAGCGTAAAAGTAAACGCAATTTCGAATACTTTTTTGCTCTGTAATTTCAAATTAGCCTCTGCATTTTTTCTTTTTACCAGCTCAGCGGCATTCACGGTATTTGAAAAATACTCTCTGGTACTTTTGTTCAAATCACTTTCCGCACTGGATTCCGTATTTAGCAACGCTCCAAAACGACCCGATTTATTGACAAACATCTGAATCTCCTGTAATTATTAATGAGACTTTTACAACCATGACCATTAATTACGGAAGAATTAATGGAGTGTTTCAGCATCTTGAAATATAAATACTGTCCGTACCCGCGACCTTTCCAATTAACGGCAGTTTATTAAACACCTTTCGTTTGGAAATTTATTTCCAAAATTGCTGTATTAAAAGCCAATACGAACAAGCTGAAGGAAAATAAAGAGGTGAGATTTATCATGCTTAATATAATAGCACTTGTAAGTTGGAATGAGAATTTACTCAAAACCGTTCAAAGACGAATCTTTTGCGATTTCCTCAAACTAATACAAAATCGACAATTCGCTCATCTGCGTCCACACGCACAACTCGGACTTTGACCGGATCGCCCAGTCGATAAGTTTTCTGTGTGTTCTGACCGATCAACCGATAGTTTTTTTCATCATGAAAATAAAAATCATCTTCGAGATCGGAAATGTGCACGAGGCCTTCTACCAGCAAGTCAGAAATTTCAACGAAAATCCCAAATGACATCACTCCTGAAATCACTGCCTCGAATTCATCACCCAGATGCCGTTGCATATATTCTACTTTTTTCAATTTAATGGACTCTCTTTCGGCTTCGAGTGCGACAATTTCTCGTTCGGAAGAAAGTTTAGCGATAATTTCCAATTTGCGGCTAATTTTTTTGAGAGTGTCGTCATCACATGGAGATTGGTATTTTTTCAAAAGCCGATGTACCGCCAGATCCGGATAGCGGCGGATAGGTGAAGTAAAATGGGTGTAGTGAGCAAACGCCAAGCCAAAATGCCCCACATTCTTAGTAGCATATTTCGCTTTCATCAAGGTGCGCAGCATCAACTCTTGCACAATGATTTCTTCCGGCTTTCCTTTTAAGCTGGCTAAAAATTTGTTCAACAATTTGGCGGAAACCTTCTTGTGAGGTTCAAGCGGATGGCCCAGGGCATGAACAAATTTTCTAAAATCATCCATTTTAACTGAATCCGGCTCCTCATGAATTCGATAAATGAACGGCCTTTTTCTTTGTTCTTTTTTCAAGTTAATGGCCACGTGTTCCGTCACCGTTTGATTGGCCAGAAGCATGCACTCTTCTACCAGGCGATGACTGTCCAGACGCGGTTGTTTGTTTATCGCAATAGGCATCCCCGTGTCATCCAATTGCACTTTGACTTCTGGCAAATCAAAATCCAGGCTGCCCAGCTTTCCTCGCCGCTTGATCAAAATTTTGCTCAAAGCATAAAGCTGCTGGATTTCTTTCGATAGCGCATCCCGGGATTTTTTATTCTCGATAATGTCCTGCACTTCTACATAGCTGAACCGTCTTTTGCTGTGAATCACCGATTCATGAATGCGATAAGAAACCACGATGCCTTTTGAGTTCACCTCCATGATACAGCTCATGGTAAGTCGATCTTCATTTGGTCGTAAGCTACACAGTTGATTGCTGAGTTTTTCCGGCAGCATGGGAATTACACGGTCAACCAGATAAATTGAGGTGCCGCGCTTCAACGCTTCTTTATCAAGCACTGAATTTTCTTTAACATAATAGCTGACATCTGCAATATGCACGCCGAGTTCAAAATGGCCATTATCGAGCAATTTGATGGAAACCGCGTCATCAAAATCTTTGGCATCTTCGGGGTCGATGGTCAGGCAGACGCTTTCCCTCAAATCCAGACGGCGAGCAATTTCATCCGCAGGAATGGTATCGGGAATTAAGTTTGCGTCCTTTTCCACCGCTTTGGGGAACAGTACCGGCAAATCAAAGGCTTTCACCACGGAAATCACATCCACGCCGGGCTCGCCAGGAAAACCCAAAATTTCGGTTACCTCTCCCTCGGGATTCAATCTTTCATCCTGCCAATTCGCAATTTTCACCACCACTTTCTGCCCGGATTGGGCTTTTAAGTCATCCCCTTCGTTAATATAGATATCTCGGGTAATTTTCATATCATCGGGAATGACGAATCCAAATTTTTTACTCTTTTTGTAAGTGCCCACAATTTGATTGCGCGCCCTTTTCACAACTTCGACCACGCGACCTTCCGGACTTTGTCCGCTAGTGCGGGCAAATAGCAGCACGCGCACCAAATCCTTGTGCAGTGCGGTACCCATATTTTTCTGGCTGATAAAAACATCATCCTGGCCTTCTTCGGTGATAAGAAAGCCATACCCTTGCGTTTTTACGTGGAGCTCCCCTTCGATGATGGTTGCCTTTTTAATAAAGCCGTAGCGACTGTGTTTGTATCGGGCGATTTTGCCCTGTTCCGCTAAATTCCTTAAAGCCTGCCTGAATTCAGGGTAGTGTTTTTTATTGATGCCAATTTGTTTGGCTAATTCTTTAGCTTTGTAAGTTCGAAGAGGAGATTTAGACAGGAATGCTTCTATTTGGTTCAATGGGTCTTTTTTCATTTTAACACACCATAATTAGGTGATTGACGTTAACGATTATTATCGCGGTCGTTTTGATCGCTTTTAGATTAATTTTATAGGTGCAGGTTTGATTTAAACAACAGCAAGATTTCATCCCACGGCTCGGAATGAAATACCCGGAGAATTCATTTGTGTAAAATCGAACCTGCATCCATTTTTATTAAGATATTTTCGAGTAAAATTCAAGGAAAATCAAAAAAAATGTAGGAAGTGGAATCACTGGAATGTGGAATTTCTGGCCCCTTAATATTTTGAGAAAATAAAAAAGGCGTAACCAATTGCTCAGTCACGCCTGAATCTCTTCAATAAAAAATTAAATTATTCCTCATAACGTTTTTTTTTGATGTCGTTTATTTCATCCCGCAGTCGGGCAGCATCTTCGTATCTTTCATCGGAAATGGCTTTCTGCATATCCAACTCGAGTTTCTCAAGCTCATCCAATTCTTCGGAAGGCAAATCGTCGATATCCGAATCCTTATCATTCACCGAAGCCTTGTTCATCACTTCTTCTTCCACAAAAATGGGGGCGTGCATTCTGAGCGCCAGTGCAATGGCATCACTGGGGCGCGCGTCAATATCCGTTTTATGACTGTTCAGTTTCAAACTAATGAGCGCATAATAGGTGTTTTCCCTGAGCTCATTCACCACAACTCTGGCAATTTTCGCTTCTAAAGAATCTAATAGATTTTTAATCAAGTCATGAGTTAGTGGCCGCGGAGGCGTAATTTGTTCCAGTTGGAGGGCAATGGCCTGAGCTTCGGTGTTGCCAACCACAATTGGCAGCCAGCGACTGCTCACATCATCCTTTAAAATCACAACAAATCTATTTGTGTGTGTATCTAAAGTAACGCGATCGACTCTTACAGCAATTAACATTTTTAAATCTCCGCACTGCTTAACGATTCATTTGTGACAGAAATTGTATTGCAGATTTTCAATTTTCTTGATTATTCATTATAAAGAAATATTCACACACAGTCAAGTGAAATCTTGCTTATTTCATACTATTTACAATTTTTCAATGTCAACTTCCCTGATTTTTTTCCCACCCCTAAAACCTTTCGGCTCATAATATAATTAAAATACTATCTACCTGTTTTAAGTGCTGATTATAACTTTTAGTATCGGTCGAATTGTTTTGAAATATAACCACCTTGTACGGTGTAACTGAAAAAATTGAAAGGCTGCTTATTTTAAACATAAAAAGGGGTAGGCCATTTACTGAAGCAATTCAGAAAACCGCCTGTTTACAAAAGATAACGGGTTGGAGCATGGAGAGTTCGGCTCACACTGGCTGATCCGGCTCTATGAGGGACGTGAGTGAGACCTGCAGGGACGCGACCCGCGCGTGGGTTACCTGACCGGCTTCCCAACAATTCTTGCCCGTTGCGCCTGGGCGTACTGCAGTTCTGGTAAATCGCGGTCGGCTCGGCTCCAAAGGGCAAGCACCCGACGGTAAGCGCGGGCGGCTGCGGTGGCCTTCCCCTGCTGTTCGTAAACGCGCGCAAGTCCGAGAACGGCCCAGGCGTTGTTGGGATTGAAAGACAGGGCTTCCTGGTACTTTTTCACCGCCGGCTGTGTGCGACCCGCTCGCTTATAAGCCTGTGCCAACGCCGCAAGATAAAAAGACCGGTCCAGCGGTCCCAGACTCAGCGCCCTTTCGAATGATTCGATGGCCTGGTCAAAGTTCTGACTCTGGAGAGCAATTTCCCCCTGTAAATGATGCAGAAACCACCTTCCGTCCAGACCGCCCTGAGCCTGAAGCTGGCGCCGCTGCGTAGCCAGCTCAGCGTCCAGTGCAGGCTGCTGGTTTAATTGCAGCAGTATTCGCCCCTTGCTCCAATGGGCTCGGAGATTGGTGGAGTCGGCGGCAATCGCCAGCTCCGCAGAGTCGAGGGCTTTGTGAAACTCACCGCGCCGAATCAGCACTTCGGATTCGACGGCATGGCCTTTTGCTTTAAAACGCGAATTGCCAGCTATCGGCATGTACTCACGCACGGTTGCGAGGGCCTGAGAATATCTGCCCTGGGCCACGTAGGTTCGGGCCAGGATGATTCGAGCCGAGAGAAAATCGGGCTGAGTGGTGAGAATGCGTTCGCAATTGCGGAGGGCCTCGTCGTACTGACCCACGAGCATCTGGATTTCGGCTTTTGAATCGAGCGGATTGACATCCGTGGGATTGAGGGCAATATACTTCTCGATCATGGCCAGCGCTTTTTGCACGTCGCCGCGGCTGAGGTAAGCATAGCCGAGACTGTTCACAGCCCAGCCGTTGGTTGAATCCAGCTCTAGGGATTTTTCCATGGCCCGAATCCCTTCATCTAAACGGCGGAATTTGTGAAACTGCGTCCACCCGTAACGAAAGTGAACTGTGGCATCAAAGGGATCGATCCGCAGCAGTTGTTCAAGATGAGTGGCGTAATCTCGCCAGCGATCATCGTACTTGGCTTCCTCACACAGATATTCCAGACGGTCTGGCAACGACAACCCGGAAACGTACGGCTTGCCGGCCACCAGCGTCGCTCTGGCTTTTCTATCGTCTCCAATTTGCGAATATTGCCACGCCAGGTAATAGTACGCGCGGACATAGGTCGAATCCAGGGTGAGGGCTTTTTTCAACTTTGGAATGGCCTCTTGATAGCGGTTATCCAGGGCCGCATCTTTGCCTTCGACAAAGTAGCGGAAGGCGTCCAGCGATGCAATGGTTCGTTGTGCTGCGCTGCCAGCCGGGCGGTCGGTGGTCGAGCCGATATGAAAGGTGTTAAACAATTGCAAGGAGAGGTCGCCCGCAATTTCGTAAAGATTGGCGGGCGGGCCCTCAACCGGTCGCAGCTGAGCCAGCAGCGAGCCGTCCCCGGCCTGGTAAATTCGTGCCTGTACCCGAATGGTTTGTCCTTTTTTCTCGAGATTACCCAACAGGATGTTCTTTGCTTTGGCTTTGCGGGCAACCTGACTGGCCTGAGCAATTCCAATATTCTTGCCGTGAATCCCGAGTGAAAACATGATTCTCACTTTTTGTTGCGCTCCCACAACTCGCACTTGCGGGTATTTGGCCAACTCGGTACCGATTAAATCCGTTACGGCCGCCCCGAGCCAGTTCCAGTTCTCCTCCGATCCCTCGAATTCAAAGGGCATGACCACGATGGAGACCAGTGACCCGGACTCCTGCTGTTTTGAGCGGAACAGGAAAAACAGCGCCGCTACACTCAGGACGAGCAAAACAATAGTCGTCAACCGCCAACCGTGCGGGAAAAGTGCCCACCGTGCTGCTTTGCGCCGGGGCGGAGAAGGTGAGACTTGGTTGTGCTGCAAAGCGTTCAGGTCGGAGAGAACCGCATCGAACTCCTGGTAGCGCTTTTCACGATCCTTGGTGAGTGCGTGCTGTACCAGTTTGTCCAGGTCATCGGGCACATCGGCCCGCTCTGTTTGTACCGGCTTCGGGTCTTCATTCAGGATAGAATAGAGCATCGACAGTTCGTAGTCTCCCTGGAAAGGGGGATGGCCGCAGAGCATCTCATACAGCACCACGCCAAAGGACCAGATATCGGTGCGATGGTCCACCTCTTCGCCGCGCGCCTGCTCCGGCGACATGTAGGCCACGGTACCAAGCGTCGTGCCGACCTTGGTAACCAGTGTTCCACCGTGAACTTTAGCGAGACCGAAATCCATGATTTTGACTTGCTCTTCTGCGGTGATCATGATGTTGCTGCTCTTGATGTCGCGGTGGACGATGCCCTTTTTATGAGCGGTCTGCAGGCCGGCAGCGATCTGGGTGGCGAGCTCCAGACAGTTGTGAATTTCGAATTGCAAACTATGAATTATGAAATCCCGCAGCTCTTTACCTTCGATACATTCCATCACGATGAACATTTCGTCACCATGTTCTTCGATGGCGTGAACATGAGCAATGTTTGGGTGGTTCAGGGCGGCTGCCGCCTGGGCTTCAATCTTAAAGCGGGCGCGTTCTTCCTCATTGCTCGAAATGTGACGCGGCAGGAATTTCACGGCTACGTCCCGCTTAAGCTTTGAGTCGTGGGCTTTGTAAACCACACCCATCCCGCCTTCACCTAACTTTTCCAATATTTGATAGTGTAAAACGGTTTGTCCAATCATAGTCGGCATCTCAAGGCAGTTGTGCGAGCATTTGTTCTATTTGTTCAAGTGCAAGTGCGATGGTCACGTCGTATTATCCCATGTCGGGTCAACTCGTGCGGAGCTGAACGAATTCTTCCAGTCCCATAGCTTGGAGGAACGGCGCCTCATGCGCTTCGTCGGTGGCGTTGCGTTGCGTCACGCCCATATCGACTCCCACGACGCTGCGAAACGGACGTGTGCCCGGAGCCATGTCGATGAGCTCCACAAAGCGGTCGACGACGTCGGCCGGGTCGGTGGGCACCTGCGGGTCATTGAACATCCCTTCGAAGGCTGCGCCCATGCCTTCGAACGTTTGATGCGCGGCCGCCGGGTAGCTTTGCGTGCGTTGGTCCTGGTCTTGCGGTCGCGGGCTTTGTGGAAAGAGCTGGGTGGTGAACGGCCCCGGCTCCACCACCACCACGTCCACGCCGGCGCAGGCCAATTCCCGGCGTGCGGCGAGCGAGTAACCCTCTACGCCCCATTTGCTGGCGTGGTACACCGCGAAAAAGGGCACCGCGATGCGCCCAGCCACGGAGCTAACGTTGATGATCAGGCCGGCACCGCGCTCTCGCATGGACGACAGAAACGCCCGGCACACGCGATGAATGCCCACCACGTTCACGTCTAACTGCCGGCTCAATTCCTCTGCTGTGAACGCTTCGGCCAGGCCGACGTACATCTGGCCGGCGTTATTGATAATGACGTCCGGCGCTCCGGCCTTTTCCAGCACGGTAGATGCAGCGGCTTCCACCGACGCGTCTGAAGTGACGTCGAGATCCAGCACCTCGATGTTCGCCTCGTTTGCAGCGGTGATCGCACGCAGCTCTTCCGCTGGCGCACGGTTCTTGCCGTTCGGGTCGCGCATGGTGGCGAAAACCCGCTCCCCTCTGGCAGCGAGGCGTTTCGCTGCTAAGAAGCCAAAGCCAGAGCTACAGCCGGTGATCAATATGACGCTCATATTATTCTCCTTTTAAGAATAGTGATTAGTGATAAAGCGATAAGATGCCACAGCGCAAAACCTCAACCAATGAGTACGGTGTTGCTCTCATGAGCCTGGTTTTGCACTCTTAGAAGATGCTCGACCCACGGGGACGAATGAGCACCTCAATACATTTCAATCTTATCTTTACTTTTGAGTCCCATGCCAATCGGTATCCCAATTAGTGCACCTACTACGCCAACCATCCCGCCAGAAAGCAGAGCCGTTTGTTCTCGAGTGAAAATGTTGAAGTCATTTTCATCATAGGAGGCCGCTCCAAGCGCGAAACCAATAGGTACTGCCGCAAGGAATCCTAAACCTATCCCTTCCAATGCACCCCTTCCTAGCCTCTTAATCACAATGTGTCTAATTCGTCTATTTGATATCGTTTTCATCTGGTGGGAATCCAGGTCGTAATAAGTGGTCGAATCCGGTGCAATCAGAATTTGTTCCGCACTAAATTGGGAACCGTTAGCTAAAGTAAATATGGCCACCTGTTTTGAGACCTTCTCGTTTGCTCTTTCGACATCTGAATTTGTTGAATCTTGACGGATTTTGACGGTATGGGTGCACGCGCAAAAATACAGGCTAAGGAAAAGCTTTACAATTTGTCCACTCATCGTGTCTCCTTATTATCTTCAAGCTCTTGCAAAAAAGTGCCAAAACAAAGAACGCGGATTGCACAGATTTAACGGATCTGAACAGATTGGACTTAACGGAATGTGTCGAAGTCATCTGTTCTATCAGTTAAATCCGTGTTCGATTCATTTGCGGCTCTGCTGCGTTAGGATTTGTTAGCCATACCGTTATCTCGTCACACCTTACTTTCCATACTTTGGCCGTTCCGTATAAATCTCATCTGAATGGGTGGTAAAGTACCTTCCAAACATGCGAAGATATGCTTCCCAGTTCTTATCCGGCCATTTCTTTTTAAAATTCGTCTCATCGATTTTTGCTGCCTCTTCTATGTCTGCCCATGTTGCGTATTCTGTTATGAAAACCCAATCGCGAAAATCGCTGCCCCAGCTATGGCGAAGGACTTTTGCACTCAGGTACTTTGGATTCATATTCTGCAGCTCAACCGAGATCATCATGAGCGAATCTCTTTCAGCGGCGCTTCCGCCTTCCGGCATGGCAGCAGCTTTCCAGGTGGATATCGTGAAGATGTGTCGCACTTCTTCCTCTTCCTGTCCAAACGTTGCTCGAATATTAAACAACAGAATACAAACCGAGAGCGTTAATACAAAATGAATGATATTGTTTTTCATGAACAATACTCCTTAAATTAAGTTACTCTGGCTCTTTATTGAACCCAGAGAATAAAATTGAAATGGTACGGCAAAATTTCTAAGTATAAATATGAATCAGCCTCATTGGCAATGAACTGAGAATTCCGCGTTCTCGCGTCGCTCCTCCGTTGCTGCGAAACCTGTTGGTTACTTCGCTGTCAGGATCTTCGCAGGTTCACCATTCGACAAGTCCGGCCTGAGCGTGGAATTGGAATGCTCGAACTTCCTGGTTATGGCCCAGAGCCGACTCAACAGGCTGTTTAGCGGCTCCTCGCCCATGGCAGCATTGCGCTCCTCGGCATAGCTGTAGTAGTCGCTTTCGCTCTTTGCATTCTGTGCCACCAAAAACATGGGGCGTTCAGTACCAACCCCTCCGAAGTAGAGCCGATATGAGCGGTCGACCTTGTTTTTCTTCCACAGCGCTTTGAATTCCTTTGCCAGAGCTATGGCTTCATCGAACGAACCAGGGTCGAAATAATACCAGTCCGTGTGGGTAAGCAGCATAGGCTCCGCGCTCGAAGATGCGTTTTCGGCATCGTACGAAAGGTCGAAGCGGCGGTGAACGTAGGACGCCTTCGATGATTCGATCAGACCGTCAAACCCACTCCTCAGCCTGGAGGTCGCCTCTTCCCCAAGCTCTGCCTGCAGGTCGGACCAGAATTTGTTCTGGGGGTCAGGATGTGCTGGATCATCCACTTGCGCGACGTAA